>DAITLT010000249.1:0-5135 GCA_036835505.1 Pseudomonas sp. | reverse complement strand
GCGAGCAGTTGCTGCTGTCCAAGTGCTTTGCCGACGGCAAGTCCGCCGGTCAGGTGAGTAAGCGCCTACAGAGCGGCGAGGCCCTGGACCTGCGCGAACAGGGCGAAGGCTTTGCCCTGTGGCTGGACGCCGAGTGCATCGCCGAGAGCCCGGCGTTTGCCGATGCGGCAGCTTGCCAGGCCGCCATCCAGCGCCTGCGTGAAGCCCTGACCCCGGCAGAGTAAAATTCACGCGGGTTCAAGGCTGGCTATCGCTTCGCTCAGCCCATCCTACGGCTGTGCGGCGCTGGCTTAATCGGCTTTCGGCCGGCCTGCGGTGCGGGCCAATTGCCAATCCCTGGGTGCGCCGTTACAGTGGCGCCCCGTTTTTCTTGCTCAGTCCAGTTGCCGACTATGACTCCTTTAGCGCGATACCAAGAGGACCTGAAACGGCCCGACTTCTTCCACGATGCCGCCCAGGAAACTGCGGTGCGCCATCTGCAACGCCTGTATGACGATCTGCTGGCGGCGCACTCGCGCAAGCCTGGCCTGCTCGGTTCGTTGTTCGGCAAGAAGACCCAGGAGCCGGTCAAGGGCCTGTACTTCTGGGGTGGCGTGGGGCGCGGCAAGACCTATCTGGTCGATACCTTCTTCGACGCGCTGCCGTTCAAGGAGAAGACTCGCACCCACTTCCACCGCTTTATGAAGCGCGTGCATGAAGAGCTGCGCAGTCTGAATGGCGAGAAAAACCCCCTGCCGCTGGTGGCCAAGCGCTTTGCCGCGGAAACCAGGGTGATCTGCTTCGACGAGTTTTTCGTCTCCGATATTACCGATGCGATGATTCTGGCTGGCTTGCTGGAGGAGCTGTTCAAGAACGGCGTGACCCTGGTGGCGACCTCCAATATCGTTCCCGATGGCCTGTATAAAGACGGCTTGCAACGTGCGCGTTTCCTGCCGGCAATTGCCCTGGTCAAGCAGCACACCGAGGTGGTCAACGTCGATAGCGGCGTCGATTATCGTCTGCGCGCCCTGGAGCAGGCCGAGCTGTATCACTGGCCGCTGGATGCGGCGGCGCAGGACAGCCTGGACAAGAGCTTCCGCAGCCTGTTGCCGGAGCATTGTCAGATCGGTCACGACGAAGATCTGCTGATCGAGAATCGGGTGATTAAGGCGCGCAAGGTCGGTGACGACGTGGCCTGGTTCGAGTTCCGCGAGCTGTGCGACGGTCCGCGTAGCCAGAATGACTACATCGAGCTGGGCAAGATCTTCCATGCCGTGCTGATTGCCAATGTCGAGCAGATGGGCGTGAGCAAGGACGACATGGCACGGCGCTTTATCAACCTGGTGGACGAGTTTTACGATCGCAACGTCAAGTTGATCATCTCCGCCGAGGTTGAGTTGAAGGATCTCTACACCGGCGGCCGTCTGGAGTTCGAATTCCAGCGCACCCTTAGCCGCCTGCTGGAGATGCAGTCCCACGAGTTCCTCTCGCGGCCGCACAAGCCGTAACGGCGGTAGAAACAAAAAAGGGGTTGCCAGGGGCAACCCCTTTTCCGTTTTGGCCTGGATTTAACGCTGGGCGGTGCTCTGTTCGAAGCTGGCCAGCAGTTTTCTGGCGTGGGCTACTTCCAGGGCTTCCATGGCGTTGATCGGCTTGATCTGGGTGGCCAGTTTCAGGTGCTTCAAGGCCTTGTCGCGCTCGTCGTCGCCGTACACGTAGGTGAGGGCGTTGGCGTACTCGTAATGGCCGATCGGCAGGTTGTTGGCTTGCTTGAACGCGCGGTCGAAATACAGCTCCATCTTGTCCGAACTAACCCCGTAGGTGATGCCGCCCACCAGGGAGCCGACCTTGCGAATCACTCCGGCTTCGTAACCGCCATACAGCGCCAGGGCGAACGGCTGGCGCGGCTGCTTGGCCAGCAGGGCGTCGAGTTCCTTGGGAATCTGGCTGGTGTAGCCGCGCTTGAGCACTACGGCAATCGGCAGCTCTTCGCCGAGGCGGGCCTTGGCGTAGACGCGACCGAACATGGCCATCGGGTCGGCGTTGACCAGCTCGCCAGCCTGGTCGGTGTAGCTGATCACCTCTTCCAGCAACTGGTGTTTGCTGGCCTGGTCCGGCGCCATAAACAGGGCGTAGATGACCTGGGCAAACATCGCCGGCACCTGGCCGCCAACACCGAGCTTGAGGCCGTCGGCCTTGGCTTTGGCGAAGTCGCCACGGAACATGCTACGCCACACATCCTGCAGCTTGGCGGCATAGGCCTCGGCTTCCTCGGGCTTACCGCTAAAGCCGCTGCCGGCGGCAACGGTCATCTCCAGGGCCTTGGGGTTTTCCTTGGCCATTTTTACCACCCAGTTGGCGTCCGGGTAGGGGTACTGGCTGCCAAAGCCGCGGGTCAGCTGTGGCCAGGCCTGGCGCAGCTTGTCGCCGGAATAGTCGTAGGCGCTTTGGTCGTGAGGGAAGGGTTTCCAGTTGTCATCCGCAACAGCGCCGAGGCTGCAGAGGCTGAGCAGGGCAAAAAGGGCATGGCGCATGGCGTGAACCTGTTCTTGTTATTGGGGGCGCCCCACAGGGCTCGGCCGATCATAGGGTGTCTGCCGGGTGGGTGAACCCATCCTAGGAATGGCCGCGGCTACTCACCTTTGTGCTGGAACTGGCGGCGATATTGATTGGGCGACAGTTCGGTGTGCTGGCGGAACAGGCGGGCAAAGAAGCTGGCATCGTCATAGCCGACCTCGTAACTGATGGTCTTGATGCTCTTGCGCGTGGCCGAGAGCAGGCCCTTGGCGGTTTCGATGCGCAGGCGCTGCAGGTAGTGCAGGGGCTTGTCGCCGGTGGCGCTCTGGAAGCGGCGCATAAAATTGCGAATGCTCATGCCGTGATTGCGGGCGACGTCTTCGAAGCGGAATTTGTCGGCGAAATGCTCTTCCAGCCAGTGCTGGATCTGCAGGATGGTCACGTCCTGGTGCAGCTTCTGCCCGCCGAAACCGATGCGCCCAGGGGCGTAACTGCGTTGCACCTCGTAGAGGATGTCGCGGGATACGCCCTGGGCCACGCTGGCGCCGCAGTAGCGTTCGATCAGGTAGATATACAGGTCGCAGGCCGACGTCACGCCGCCGGCGCAGTACAGGTTGTCGGCATCCGACAGGTGCTTTTCCTGATTGAGTAGCACCCTGGGGAAGCGTTCGGCAAACTCATTGAAGAAGCGCCAGTAGGTGGTGGCCTCCTTGCCGTCCAGCAGGCCCGATTGGGCCATCCAGAACACCCCGGTGGCTTCGCCGCAAATCGCCGCCCCGGCGCCATGGCGCTCGCCCAGCCAGGTGAGCACCTGTGGATGGCGCGCGCAGAGCGCATCGAAGTCATCCCAGAAGGCGGGCAGGATGATCACGTCAGCGTCGTCCAGGTGGCCATCGACGGGAATCATCACGTTGCTGAAGCTGCGCACCGGCAAGCCATCGGGGCTGACCAGATGAATCTCGAACGAGGGGGTCAGGCCCAGGCCGAGCTGCTTGCCGTAGCGCAGGCTGGCCATATGGAAGAAATCCTTGGCCTGCAGCAGGGTGGAGGCAAATACGCCTTCGGTGGCCAGGATGCTGACGCGCTTGAGGGGCGTTAGGGTTGCAGGGGTCATGGCGTGTTCTTGTTTTAATTATTTAGGGGTAAATGGTCAATATACGGCTGGATCGTCTTATTTTTTGGCGGATGTGTCCAGTGTGGTGGTTGGTCGGACTGTCCTACAGTCAGGCCTTGGCCAATTTTGTCCTCCGTTGCGTTTTTTAGGTGCCGTGATGATTCCAAGAACAATATTCAGCTCAGACCATCAACTGTTTCGCGACAGCGTGCGCAAGTTTCTTGAGCGGGATGCCGTGCCCTTTCACGCTCAGTGGGAAAAGGACGGACATATCGATCGCCAGCTTTGGCGCAAGGCCGGTGAGGCGGGGATGCTGTGTTCGCATATCCCCGAGGAGTACGGCGGCATGGGCGCGGACTTTCTCTACAGTGCGGTGGTGATCGAGGAGATCGCTCGCCTGGGGTTGACTGGGATCGGTTTCTCCCTGCATTCGGACATCGTCGCGCCGTACATCCTGCATTACGGCAGCGAGGCGTTGAAACACAAGTACCTGCCCAAACTGGTGTCGGGCGAGATGGTCAGCGCCATTGCCATGACCGAGCCGGGCGCCGGTTCCGATTTGCAGGGGGTGAAAACCACCGCCGTACTGGATGGCGACGAGTATGTGATCAACGGCTCCAAGACCTTTATCACCAACGGCTATCTGGCTGATCTGGTGATTGTGGTGGCCAAGACCGATCCGCAAGCGGGCGCCAAGGGCACCAGCCTGTTTTTGGTCGAGGCGGGCACGCCGGGCTTTGCCAAGGGCAAGCGTCTGGAGAAGGTTGGGATGAAGGCGCAGGACACCTCCGAACTGTTCTTCCAGGATGTGCGCGTGCCCAAGGAAAATCTGCTCGGGCAGGCTGGCATGGGCTTCGCCTATCTGATGCAGGAGCTGCCCCAGGAGCGCTTGACCGTGGGCATCGGTGCCCTGGCTTCGGCTGAAGCGGCATTGGCCTGGACCCTGGAATACACCCGTGAGCGCAAAGCATTCGGCAAGGCGGTAGCGGATTTCCAGAACACCCGCTTCAAGCTGGCGGAAATCGCCACCGAGGTGCAAATCGGTCGGGTGTTCGTGGACAAATGTCTGGAGCTGCATGTGCAGGGCAAGCTCGATGTGCCGACTGCGGCCATGCTCAAATACTGGGGCACTGACCTGCAGTGCAAGGTGCTCGATGAGTGCGTGCAACTGCACGGCGGTTACGGCTACATGTGGGAGTATCCGGTGGCGCGGGCCTGGGCCGATGCGCGGGTGCAGCGCATTTATGCCGGCACCAACGAGATCATGAAGGAGATCATCGCCCGCGCACTCTAGTCGGCGAGGGCTGGCAATCCGCGGCGGTCGAGGCTGTGGGTGCAAAATCGGGTTGAAGTTCTGCCGATAATCTGCATAATTGCGCACCTCTTTCTGCAGTGGAAGTGATGCGCCGCTTGCCGAAGAATCTTGCCGTATGACGGTCGCGCTGACCCGAGCCCCCGATAGCGCCTGTCTTCGGCTGCCTTTGACTTGTCAAAGTACGCACTATTCAGTAAGATCCGCCGTCTT
>DAITLT010000248.1:0-5139 GCA_036835505.1 Pseudomonas sp. | reverse complement strand
GCGTGCCGGTGCAGGACATCGAAATGTGGCAGTTCCACCCGACCGGCATCGCCGGCGCTGGTGTACTGGTTACCGAGGGTTGCCGTGGCGAGGGTGGTTACCTGATCAACGCCCATGGCGAGCGCTTCATGGAGCGTTATGCTCCGAACGCCAAGGACCTCGCCGGTCGCGACGTGGTTGCCCGCTCGATGGTCAAGGAAGTGATTGCCGGTAACGGCTGTGGCCCGAACAAGGATCACGTGCTGCTCAAGCTCGATCACCTCGGCGAGGAAGTGCTGCATAGCCGCCTGCCGGGCATTTGCGAACTGTCCAAGACCTTTGCTCATGTCGATCCAGTGGTTGCACCGGTTCCGGTTATCCCGACTTGCCACTACATGATGGGCGGCGTGCCGACCAACATCCATGGTCAAGCCATCACCCAGGATGCCAACGGCAACGACAAGATCATCGAAGGTCTGTTTGCGGTCGGCGAAGTGGCCTGCGTATCGGTACACGGCGCCAACCGTCTGGGCGGCAACTCGCTGCTGGACCTGGTGGTATTCGGTCGTGCGGCAGGTATTCACCTGGAGAAATCCCTCAAAGAGGGTGTTGAGTTGCGCGGCGCCAGCGAAACCGACCTGGAGCTGTCGCTCAAGCGTCTGCGCGGTGTCAATGAGCGCACCACCGGTGAAGATGTTGCCCCGTTGCGTCGGGAACTGCAGAGCTGCATGCAAAACTACTTCGGCGTATTCCGCACTGGCGAATATATGCAGAAGGGCATCAAGCAGTTGGCTGACCTGCGTGCGCGCATCGCCACGGTGAAAATCTCCGACAAGAGCCAGGCATTCAACACGGCACGTATCGAGGCACTGGAGCTGCAGAACCTGCTCGAAGTGGCCGAGGCTACGGCGATTGCGGCGGAAACTCGCACCGAGTCCCGTGGCGCCCATGCCCGTGAAGACTACGAAGAGCGTGACGACGAAAACTGGCTGTGCCACTCCCTGTACTTCCCGGGTGAGAAGCGCGTGAGCAAGCGCGCGGTTAACTTCGCACCGAAGACTGTACCTGTGTTTGAACCCAAGATTCGGACTTACTAAGGGTGACCGATATGTTGCAAGTCAGTGTTTATCGCTACAACCCTGACCAGGACGCGGCGCCGTTCATGCAGGATTTCCAGGTCAATACCGACGGCAAGGACATCATGGTTCTTGACGTGCTGGCCCTGATCAAAGAGCAGGACGAAGGCTTCTCCTATCGTCGTTCTTGCCGCGAAGGTGTGTGCGGTTCCGACGGCATGAACATCAACGGCAAAAACGCCCTGGCCTGTATCACCCCGCTGTCTGAAGCAGGGCTGAAGGGCGGCAAGCTGGTGATTCGCCCGCTGCCAGGCTTGCCGGTCATTCGTGACCTGGTGGTCGATATGAGCATCTTCTACAAGCAATACGAGAAGGTGCAGCCGTACCTGCTGAATGATTCGCCAGCTCCGGCTATCGAGCGTCTGCAGTCCCCGGCCGATCGTGAGAAGCTCGATGGCTTGTATGAGTGCATTCTGTGCGCATGCTGCTCGACTTCCTGCCCGTCGTTCTGGTGGAACCCTGACAAGTTCCTCGGCCCCTCGGCACTGCTGCAGGCCTATCGCTTCCTGGCCGACAGCCGTGACACCCGGACCGAGGAGCGTCTTGCCGCGCTGGATGACCCGTTTAGCGTATTCCGCTGCCGGAGCATCATGAACTGTGTGAGCGTTTGCCCTAAAGGTCTGAATCCGACCAAGGCAATCGGTCACATACGCAGCATGCTGCTGCAAAGCGCGACCTGATCGACCCATAGCTTTACCGGCAATACCCACGGCAGCGCAGAAACTTGCGCGCCGTGGTCAATAAGAACCTCGCTCACAAAGCGATGTTTCATAAATTGTAAATACGACGACCAGCAGGGGCATCCGGGCTGGTACCCGGACTATCTGCAGGATCCCGTAGTGGCTTTACCGAAGTCGCTGCACCCGGACTCGGTTTTAGCTTAACTGCGGCATCTACGCCGATGGTGTCCCCTTACCGAGGGTGACCAAGCATGCAAGAAAGCGTGATGCAGCGCATGTGGAACAGTGCCCACCTATCCGGTGGTAACGCTGCCTATGTGGAAGAGCTCTATGAGCTTTACCTGCACGATCCCAACGCTGTGCCAGATGAATGGCGCACCTATTTCCAGAAGCTGCCCGCTGACGGCAATTCTGTCACCGATGTTTCGCATTCTACGATTCGCGATCACTTCGTTTTACTGGCCAAAAACCAGCGCCGCGCCCAACCGGTTTCTGCCGGCAGCGTTAGCACTGAGCATGAGAAGAAGCAGGTCGAAGTCCTGCGGCTGATTCAGGCTTATCGCATGCGCGGGCACCAGGCCTCCCAGCTCGACCCTCTGGGGTTGTGGCAGCGTACGTCGCCCGCCGATCTGTCGATTGACCATTACGGTCTGACCGCAGCCGATCTGGATACCGTATTCCGCACCGGCGAGCTGTATATCGGCAAAGAAGAAGCGACCCTGCGCGAGATTCACGATGCGCTGCGCCAGACTTATTGCCGCACCATTGGCGCCGAATTCACCCATATCGTCGATTCCGAGCAGCGCAAGTGGTTCCAGCAGCGTCTGGAAAGCGTACGCGGCCGCCCGCAAATCAGTGCCGATGCGCAAAGCCATCTGCTTGAGCGTCTGACCGCCGCCGAAGGCCTGGAAAAGTACCTGGGCACCAAGTACCCCGGCACCAAGCGCTTTGGCCTGGAAGGGGGCGAGAGCCTGATTCCGCTGCTCGATGAAATCATCCAGCGCAGTGGCTCCTACGGCACCAAGGAAATCGTCATCGGCATGGCCCACCGTGGCCGTCTCAACGTGCTGGTCAACACCTTCGGCAAGAATCCGCGCGACCTGTTCGACGAGTTCGAAGGCAAGAAGAAGGTTGAACTGGGCTCTGGCGACGTTAAATACCACCAAGGCTTCTCGTCCAACGTGATGACCAGCGGTGGCGAAGTTCACCTGGCCATGGCCTTCAACCCGTCCCACCTGGAGATCGTTTCGCCAGTGGTCGAGGGATCGGTGCGCGCGCGCCAGGATCGCCGCCTTGATGCCAGCGGTGACAAGGTGCTGCCGGTTTCCCTGCACGGTGATGCGGCGTTTGCCGGTCAGGGTGTGGTCATGGAAACCTTCCAGATGTCGCAGACCCGTGGTTTCAAAACGGGCGGCACCATCCATATCGTGATCAACAACCAGGTCGGCTTCACCATCAGCAACCCAGAAGACTCGCGCTCCACCGAGTATTGCACCGACGTTGCCAAGATGATTCAGGCGCCGATCCTGCACGTTAATGGTGATGACCCGGAAGCCGTGCTGTTTGTCACCCAACTGGCGGTCGATTACCGCATGCAGTTCAAGCGTGACGTGGTGATCGATCTGGTTTGCTACCGTCGTCGCGGCCACAACGAGGCGGACGAACCAAGCGGCACTCAGCCTTTGATGTATCAGCAGATCGGCAAGCAGCGCACCACCCGCGAGCTGTATGCCGACGCCCTGACCCAGGCCGGCAGCCATGCCAGCGATGCGGTGCAAGCCAAGGTCGATGACTACCGCAACGCCCTGGATAACGGCCAGCATGTGGTCAAGAGCCTGGTCAAGCAGCCCAATGAAGAGCTGTTCGTCGACTGGCGTCCGTACTTGGGTCACGCCTGGGATGCACGGCATGACACGCGTTTTGAGCTGAAGATTTTGCAGGAGCTGTCCAACAAGCTGTTGCAGATTCCGGAAGGCTTTGTGGTTCAGCGCCAGGTAGCGAAGATCCTCGAAGACCGCCAGAAGATGACGGCCGGAGCGCTGCCGATCAACTGGGGCTATGCCGAAACCATGGCCTACGCCACCCTGTTGTTCGAAGGCCACCCGATCCGCATTACCGGCCAGGACGTGGGCCGCGGCACCTTCTCGCACCGCCATGCGGCGCTGCACAACCAGAAGGACGCCGGCACCCATATCGCCCTGCAGCACCTCTACGAAGGTCAGCCGCGTTTCGATCTGTACGACTCGCTGTTGTCCGAAGAAGCCGTACTGGCCTTTGAATATGGCTACTCCACCACCACGCCCAATGCGTTGGTGATCTGGGAAGCGCAGTTCGGCGACTTCGCCAACGGCGCCCAGGTGGTGGTAGACCAGTTCATCACCAGTGGCGAGCATAAGTGGGGGCGTCTGTGCGGCCTGACCATGCTGTTGCCGCACGGCTACGAAGGCCAGGGTCCCGAGCACTCCTCGGCACGTCTGGAGCGTTACCTGCAGTTGTGCGCCGAGCACAACATTCAGGTATGTGTCCCGACGACGCCCGCGCAGGTCTACCACATGCTGCGCCGTCAGGTGATCCGCCCGCTGCGTAAACCTTTGGTCGCATTGACGCCCAAGTCGCTGTTGCGCCACAAATTGGCCATCTCGACCCTGGAAGAACTGGCCGAAGGCTCGTTCCAGACCGTATTGGGTGAAGTTGATGCCCACGACGCGAAGAAAGTCGAGCGGGTCGTGCTGTGCAGCGGCAAGGTGTATTACGACTTGCTGGAGAAGCGTCGCGCTGAAGGCCGTGAAGACATCGCCATCGTGCGTATTGAGCAACTGTATCCGTTCCCCGAAGACGATTTGGCCGAGGTTTTGGCGCCGTACAAAAACCTCAAGCACATCGTCTGGTGTCAGGAAGAGCCGATGAACCAGGGTGCCTGGTATTGCAGCCAGCACCACATGCGGCGCGTGGCCAGCGGGCACAAGAAAACCTTGTTCCTGGAATATGCCGGCCGTGATGGCTCGGCGGCACCGGCCTGCGGTTATGCCTCAATGCACGCGGAACAGCAGGACAAACTCCTGCACGACGCCTTTACTGTTTAACGCCTTCGCGCAACAGGCGGCCGGTTGCGGCCGCCTGATAGAAGAAACCGAATTTAAGGAACGACACATAATGGCTATCGAGATCAAAGCCCCTACTTTTCCGGAATCGGTTGCCGACGGCACCGTGGCCACCTGGCACAAGAAGCCAGGCGATGTAGTCAAGCGCGACGAACTGATCGTCGACATCGAAACCGATAAGGTAGTGATCGAAGTGCTGGCCGAGGCCGACGGCGTCCTCGCGCAAATCATCAAGAACGAAGG
>DAITLT010000247.1:3356-5184 GCA_036835505.1 Pseudomonas sp. | reverse complement strand
AAGACACCATTGCCGGCAGTGGCCGGGGCGTCGGTTAAGGCCGTAGCCCCGCCTGTGGCCGTGGCCAATGCGCCGCTGGCCCGGGGTAAAGGGGTCTACGAGCGGGTGTGTGCGGCTTGTCACTTGCCTGATGGTTCCGGTGTGGCCGGGGTGTTTCCGCCGCTGGCCAACTCCGACTTCTTCCAGGAACGGCCCTATGAAATGGCCCATATCGTGCTGCACGGCCGCAGTGGCGAACTGGTGGTCAACGGCCAGCACTACAACGGCGTGATGCCGGCCCAGGACCTGAACGACGAGGATGTTGCGGCGGTGATCAACTACATCAACGTCGAGATGAACAAGGGCAAGCCGGTGCTCAACGCCGAGCAGGTCAAAGCCATGCGGCAGATCAAGCAGCAGTGATGGCCATGTTGCAACGTGCCGGCGTAGCGCTGTGCTGCTGCGCCGGGCTGCTCGGCAGTGCCCAGGCGGCGGACTACAAACTGTTGCCGGGCGGCGAGTTTCGCAGCGTGCTGCCGGCGGATGGTGAGAGTTCGCCAGCCAGCATCCGACCGTTCTGGTTGCGTGCGCAGCCGGTAAGCAATGCCGAGTACCTGGCGTTTGTGCGCAACCAGCCGCAGTGGCAGCGTGGCGTACCGGCGCAGGTGTTGGCCGGCACGGATTACCTGACGCTGTGGGCCGGCCCGTTAAGTTATGCGCCCTTGCAGGGCAACGCGCCGGTGACCCAGGTCAGTTGGCATGCCGCCCAGGCGTTTTGTGCCAGTGAGCAGGCGCGCCTGCCGCACTGGTACGAATGGGAGTTTGCCGCCGCCGCCGATGAGCAGCGCGCCGATGCCCGCCTGGATCCGGTGTGGTTGACGCGGATTCTCGGCTGGTATTCGCGCCCGGCCAATCAGCCGCCCCAGGCCATTGGCCTGGAACCGGCCAACTACTACGGCATCCAGGACTTGCATGGCCTGACCTGGGAATGGGTCGAGGACTTCAACGGCTTGTTCGTCAGCTCTGACAGCCGTACCCAGGATGAGCAGAAGCAGTTGGAGTTTTGTGGCGGCGCGGCGCTGTCGTTGGGTGACAAAAGCAATTACGCGGTATTGATTCGTCTGGCTCTGCTGGCCGCCATGCAGGCCAACCAGGGTGGCAATTATCTGGGCTTTCGTTGTGTGCGCGAGCCCGAGCAAGCATCAGGAGCTAAACCATGAAAGGTTTCAAACGTTGCAGCCTGGCCTTGCGCCAGGTGCTGTTGTCCAGCGCCTTGCTGCTGGTTCCAGGGGTTGCTACCTGGGCCACGCCGGCGGCGCCGAGTGCCGCCGCGAGCATTCCGGCCGACTCGCTGTACGGCTTGCCGGTGGCCCTGGTGGATGCTCAGGGGGTCAAGTTCGACTGGCGGGAAATGGCCGGCAAGCCCTTGCTGGTCACCATGTTCTATGGCGATTGCGCCTCGGCCTGCCCGGTATTGATCGAGAGCCTGCAGCGCACCATCGCCGAGCTGAAGCCGGCGCCTGGCAGCCTCAAGGTGCTGATGGTCAGCCTCAATCCATTGCACGACACCCCGGCTTCGCTGGGCCATCTGCTGCATATGAACAAGATCGACGGGGATATTTTCCGCCTCGCGGTGGCGGCCGACGAGGGCCAGACCCGCGCCATGGCGGCGGCCTTGCAGATCAAGTATCGGCAGCTGGATAACGGTGAAATCACCCACAACACCAGGGTCAGCCTGCTAAATGCCAGCGGCCAGGAAATCGCCAGCAGCACGCTGCTGAAATCCACCGCCGATCAGGCTCTGCTCGCCGAGCTGCGCAAGGCGTTGCAGTAACCGGCCAGTCCCGGC
>DAITLT010000247.1:0-3298 GCA_036835505.1 Pseudomonas sp. | reverse complement strand
GTAGCCGACGGTTAAACCGGGGCGTCACGACTCACGCAACTGCGCCTGGCTGCGCCTCTGTGTCGCACACCAGGCGTCGTTTTGGCGCGCTAAAGGCCGCCTCACGGGCTTGACTTAAAAAACTTGTACACAATCGCAGGGCGCCGCCGCGGGCCGCGGCGGAATTTGCGCACAATTCCACGTTTCTTCTGGTTGACTTTTTAAGTGTATGAAAAATAACGAGTTTTTTTGATGATCAAAAAACGATCAGTTTGACTCGAAGGCCCATATGGCTGGGCGTTGAGAATCTTTTCCGCACCTTGTCCACCGAGTTATCCACAGCTTCTGTGGATTGTCCCAAGCGCTTGCTCTAGTCCGCGGTTAAGGGCTTTTGGCAAGCTTTTTTTGCCTCGATTTTTCGTCTGTTCGGGTGTTTTTTTCGCCTTGTCCAGCGCATTTTTGCCGACGCCCGGTGGCCCTGACGGCTGGGTATACTGGCCAGCAGATTTGCCTGGAGGCGACCATGCCCATCGATATTCCCAACCTGTTGCTGTGCCTGTGCCTGGCGGCGACGCCCTTGTTGGCCGTGCTCTGGCAATGGCAGCGCCGCCTGCAGTTGTTGCAGCAGGAGCGTCTGCTGCTGGATGAGCGCCTGAGCACGAGCCAACTGGCCCTGGACGGTTTCAGCGTGCAGTTGGAGGACAGCCGCGCCGAAGCCGCGCACCTGCGGCACAGCCATGCCCAGGGCCAGGCGCAGTTGGCGGCCCTGACCCGCGAGGCGCAGTTGTTGCGTCAGGAATGCGCCACCAGCCGCGAGGCGGCCCAGCACTGGGCGCACAGCCGCGAGCAGAAGGACGCCGAGTTGCGCCGCCTGGACGCCGAACGTGCCGGCTTGGCCGCCGAGTTGCGCGAACAGCAGGACAGTCACCAGCAACGCCTGGCCGATTTGCAGGGCTCGCGCGATGAGCTGCGCGCGCAGTTTGCCGAGCTGGCCGGGAAGATCTTCGATGAGCGCGAGCAGCGCTTTGCCGACAGCAGCCAGCAGCGTCTGGGGCAATTGCTTGACCCATTGAAAGAGCGCATCCAGGCCTTCGAGAAGCGTGTCGAGGAGAGTTATCAGCAGGAGGCCCGCGAGCGTTTCTCCCTGGGCAAGGAGCTGCAGCGCCTGCAGCAACTCAACCAGCGCCTGGGCGATGAAGCCACCAACCTGAGCCGTGCGCTCAAGGGCCAGAAAACCCAGGGCAACTGGGGTGAGCTGGTGCTGGAGCAGGTGCTGGAGCATGCCGGCCTGAGCAAGGGCCGCGAGTACCTGACCCAGGTCAGCCTGAGCAGTGCCGATGGCCAGCGCTTTCAGCCGGACGTGATCATCCAGCTGCCGGGCGACAAGCAGGTGGTGATCGATGCCAAGGTCAGCCTCACCGCCTATCAGGCGCTGCTGGCCAGCGAGGACGAGGCCAGCCGTGGCCTGGCCCTGAAGCAGCATGTGCTGTCCTTGCGCAGCCACCTCAAGGGCCTCTCGGTGAAGGACTACCAGCGCCTGGAAGGGTTGCACAGCCTGGATTTTGTCCTGCTGTTTGTGCCCATCGAGGCGGCCTTTGCCGCGGCGTTGCAGGGCGATCCGGGATTGTTTCAGGAGGCCTACGCCCAGCATGTGGTGATCGTCAGCCCGACCACCTTGCTGGCCACCTTGCGGGTTATCGACAGCTTATGGCGACAGGAGCGGCAGAGCCTCAATGCACGGGAAATTGCCGAGCGCGCCGGGGCGCTGTACGACAAGTTCGTGGCCTTTGTCGGCGATCTGGATGAGGTCGGCAGCCGCCTGCAGCAACTGGACAAGGCCTACGCGGCGGCGCGCAACAAACTCACCGAAGGCCGTGGCAACCTGGTCAGTCGGGCCGAGAACCTCAAGCAACTGGGCGCCCGCGCGAGCAAGAGCCTGCCGGCCGAGCTGCTCGAGCGCGCCGGTGGTGAGCCAGCCCTGGAGGGTTAACCGGTGGTTTTTCAAGGCTCTGTACCTGTTGCGCGTTGCAAGGCATTTGCCTCGGTGTCGAGGTTGTTTTGACACCGCCGTGAGTTGCCGAGGTTAAAAGCTTCGCGATCAAGATCGCTCCCACGAATTGTCAGGCGCCTTGATCCCCGGTCCCGTCAGGAGGCCGAAACGTAGCGAAGCGCAGTAACAGCCGCAGGCTGGCCCGCAGGGCGAGCAAAGCGAGTCAAGAGAAAGTGACTCGGCGTAAAGCCGAAACCGGTAGTAGCCAAGTGCGCAAGACATCATTGGTACATCAATGCCGTTCACTTAAGCCAAGTGAACGGCCTCTTTGTAGCCCGGATGAAATCCGGGGAGGCTCGTTGACGTGCGCATTCGCCCCCGGATTTCATCCGGGCTACCGCTGTGGCGCCTTAAACGAACAACATTGCATTGGTACATAGCCTTTTTCAACGGCCTGCCAGGGCCTGTTGCCGCGTGAGCTCTTAGAGCATCTGCACCAGGACGATTTCGCTGGCGTGCCGGGCGTTGATCTGCAACTGCTGCTCGGCGCTGATGGCCAGGCCGTCGCGGGCGTTGGCCAGTACGCCATTGACCTCGATCTGCCCGCTGGCCGGCACCAGGTAGGCCTTGTGTTGCAGGCTTAGAGGGAATTCCAGGCGTTGTCCGGCCAGCAGCGTGGCGGCCAGCACCCGCGCCTTGGCATGAATGGGCAGGGCCTCGGGGTCGCCGGCCACGCCGCTGGCCAGCACCACAAACTGCCCGGCGCGCTCGCCTTTGGGGAAGCTGCGGGTGCCCCAGGACGGCGCGTGGCCATGCCGGTCGGGCAGCAGCCAGATCTGGAAAATACTGCTGGTGACGGCTTCGCGGTTGTATTCGGCGTGCTGAATGCCGCTGCCAGCGCTCATCACTTGCACGTCGCCGGCCTCAGTGCGGCCCTGGTTGCCGAGGCTGTCGTGGTGGCTGATGGCGCCCGTGCGCACATAGGTGATGATTTCCATGTCGCGGTGCGGATGGGGCGGGAAGCCGCTGCCGGCGGCGATCTCGTCATCGTTCCAGACCCGCAGCGCGCCCCAGTGCAGGCGCTTGGGGTCGTGATAGTCGGCAAACGAGAAGTGATGGCGAGCATTCAGCCAGCCGTGCTGGGCGTGGCCGAGGCTATTGAAGGGGCGTAATTCGATCATCTGGGTGCTCCGTTGGCTGCGCGGCAAAACGGCCGCGCGGCGTGATGACGGCATGATTGATCGATAAGGCCTAGGGTCTGTTCCCGTTTCATTGCGAGCCGCGTTGCTGCGAGAAATGGTCCCCGGTTAGGCGCAGGACGCAGGTAAT
>DAITLT010000246.1:0-5187 GCA_036835505.1 Pseudomonas sp. | reverse complement strand
GGGACCATTTCTCGCAGCAACGCGGCTCGCGATGAAACGGGAACAGACCCTAGGGGCTGTTGACGTTGCATGCATGGCAACGCGGTTCGCGATGAAACCTCAACAGGCCTTAGGGGGCCTCGTCGAGGGCCATGACCCGCAGGCGTTCGCGCTCATCAAACCCCTGGGCCAGCAGTTGCTCGATGGCCAGTTGCTGGTCGCTGGGGCTGAGGCCCGACTGGCGCAGGCGGTTGCGCTCTGCGGCATAGGCCTGCAGGCGCGCCTGCCACTGGCGGCGCTGCTCGTCGAGTTGTTGCAGGGCGCTGGCGGCCTGCGGGTCGAGGATGCTGGCGCGCAGCTGATAGATGGTTTCGTCGCTGGCGCCGGCGGCGCGCAGGGCTTCGCTGGCGGCATACAGCTCGCCGTCACGGCTGACTTGCTGGCGCGCTGCCCGTTGTTCGGCCGGTAGGCTGGCTTCCAGCAGGGCCAGCTCCTGGCGCTGTTGCTCGGGGCTGAGGCCGCGTTCGTTGAGGCGCAGCTGGGCGAGCATGAACAGGTCCTGGCTCAGGTCGCTGCTGAAGAACGCCTGGCTTTCCTCGGTGCTGAAATATTCGCCACGCAAGCGCGTCAGGGCCTCCAGGTGCTGGGCAAAGGTCTCCGCGCTGGGGGCGGCGTTGCCAGCAGGCAGGTCGGCCATGGCCAGGCGGTAGTCGAGGTAGCGTTTGAGCAGATCGCGGGCCTGAGCCAGGGCTGGCTCGTGCAGTTGGCTGGCCAGGTCGCGATGGATGCGCAACAAAATCTGCGCCACCGGCTCCTCGTCGATGGCACTGAAATAGAAGTCGAACAGTTGCAGCAGCTCTGGCTGCAGGCGCAGTTGGCCGTTGCCATCGGCCTGCAGGACCACGCCGTGGCTGGCGCCTTGCAAGGGCACGGGCAGAGCGCCGGGGTTGGGCAGTTGTGCGCTGCTGTGCTGGCTGAGTTGCTGATTGAGGCTGCGCACCTGCACGGCCTTGGCGCTCTGGCTGGGCGGGCTGGCGGTGGGCGCGGCATGGCCGGCGAAGAAGTAGCCGGCGCTCGCGGCCAGCAGTGCGATGCTGACGCTGGCGATGGCCAGTGAGCGGAAACTAAGGGGCATCATGGCTCTCCAGCAGAGCAGGTACGCGCCGCCGGCAGGTCGCCGGCGGCGCGCCTGGCAGGCTTACAGGCTGAGGCTTTTCAGGCGGCTGGCGTGGCTCTGGAACAGGGTCTTGGGGTTGGTCTCGAACAGCGAGACGGCGCCGAATACCTGGTTGGTGACGTCCAGATGGTTCATGAAGTAGTTGTCTTTCAGCACCTTACCGAAGTGGCTGGAGCACTTGCCGGTGACGCCGTCGTTGGCTTCGCTGAAGGCAAAGCGGGTGATGCCGAACAGCACGTCGGAGGCGTCCAGCACGTTGGTCAGGGGCGCGGTGCCGCTCCACGAATACAGACGCACGCTGTTGCCGTTGATGTTGGCGGTTTCCGCTCCGGCGCCGCAGGCGGTGGTGGGGATACCAACTGGATAGCGCTGGTTATTGGCCGCCGCACCGGGCTTGTTGAACTCGGCGAGCATGGCGCGCACATCGGCCGGGCTCTTCTTGTTATTTGACAGCAGGTTGACCAGATCGCCGACGGCATTGGCAAAGGCGGTAAAGGCCACGCCCTGCAGGCTGCTGGCCGGTGCCACGCCCGTCACCAGGTCGGCCAGGGGCGAGCCCTTGTGCGGGGTGTTCATGGTGGTCACCGAGGCCACCAGATCCGGGCGGGTGTTCATCACGTAACGCACGGTGATGCCGCCCTGGCTGTGACCCATCAGGTTGAACTTGCTGATTTTGCCGGCGGAGCTGGCGCGGATGTTGTCGAGCTGGGCGATCAGCGCCTCGCCGCGTTTGGCCGAGCTGTCGAAGGCGTTGATCTTCGGCACAAACACCGTGGCGCCCTGGCTTTGCAGCGCTGCGGGGATTTTGTACCAGTAGTCGATCGCCGCGATGCTGTCGAAGGCAAAGATGCCGGGCACCAGAACGATCGGGTGCTTGGTCTGGGCTTCGGTGGCGGCGGCCTGGCTGGCGTGGCTGAAGGGCAAACCGAGGCCGAGGGTGAGCAGCGAAACAGCAAGCAGTTTCTTCATGTTGGCATTCCTGAGGATTGTTTTTATTGTGGGTTTTGCGCCTCGTACTGCCGACACGAGACATCCGCCATCTGAGCACGCCGGCCCGCGCCTGACTTGTAAGAACCGATGAACTTGTTCGGCCTGTGCGCCGGCTGTGCAAAGCCCGCGTCTGCGCCTTTACGCCACGCGCGCAAACGGCCACTCTCGCGCCCAGACAAGAATAAGAACGACAGCTACCAGGACCACCGCCATGCCTTCGGCCACGCCATCGTCATTGCTGTATCTGTGGGACCGCCGCACCCTGTTCGTCGGCCAGTTGAGCGAGTCCCTGGAACTGTCGCAAGCCGCCGCGACCCTGGTGCTTGGCCTCGATCAGGGCTTTACCCTGGAGGCGGCCGGGCGCCTGTTGCCGTGCCGCAGCGCGCTGCTGCCGGCCGGCAGTCGGGTGCGTATGCAGGCTGCGGATAACCGTTTGGTGGTTTGGTACCTGGACCCCTTCGGTGCGGATTTCGCCGCCCTGCGTGGGCAGATGACGGCGGCCGAGGCTGGGCTGTGCATGGGCCTGGCGGGCGAGGCGCAGTGGCTTGAGCGCCATCGCCAATTGCTTGATGAACAGACCACGCCAGCCCAGGCCTACGCCTTGATCGAACAACTGGTCGGGGCGGCGGCGCCGTTCAAGCTGGATGCGCGGATCAGCAGCGTGGTGGCGCTGATCAAACGTGACGTGGCGAATAACCTCTCGGCCCGTTACCTGGCGGCCCAGGTGGACTTGTCCGAGCCGCGCCTGTCGCAGCTGTTCAAGGACACCCTGGGCGTGCCGATCCGCCGTTACCGGCAATGGCACCGGCTGTTCGTCACCGCCGTGGGCGTGACCCAGGGCCTGTCGCTGACCACTGCGGCGCTGGAGGCCGGCTTTACCGACTCGGCGCATTTCAGCCGCACCTTTCGCAGCATCCTCGGCATGCCGCCCTCGGCCATGCTCAATCCGCGGGGGCGGATGCGCATGTTCGCGGGTTAGGCGCGCGCCAGCACCGGTATTTGCCACTGCTCGCCCGGTTTGGGCGGGCGGAATTCGTTGGCCGGCACCTGACGCTCGGCCAGGGCCTTGGCCAGCTCTTGGGGTGGGGCGAACTGCTCCTCGTCGCTCAAGTTGAAGGTGCCGAAGTGGATTGCCATGCTGCACTGTGAGGCCAGTTGCTGGTGGGCCTGCACGGCGTCGTCGGGGTTCATGTGGTTGTCGCGCATAAACCAGCGCGGCGCGTAGGCGCCAATCGGCAGGGCGGCAAAGCGCAGCGGGCCGAAGCGCTGGTGGATCAGCTTGAATTCCGGCCCCAGGCCACTGTCGCCGGGAAACAGTACGGGTCCTTCGGCCGAGTCGAGGACAAAGCCCAGCCATAGGCTGCGGTTGGTGTCGTGGCGGGCGCGCGCCGACCAGTGCTGCGCGGGTACGGCATGCAGGCTGAGCTGCTCGTTGAGCGGCAGGCTTTGCCACCAATCCAGCTCGATGACATCGGGGAAGCCGCATTCGCCAATCAACCCGCCATTGCCCAGGCCAGTCACCACCTTGGCCAGCGGGAAGCGCTCGGCCAACTGGCGCAGGCTGAACAGGTCGAGGTGGTCGTAGTGGTTGTGGCTGACCAGAATCAGGTCAATCGGCGGCAACTGGTCGAGGCTCAGGCCGGGCGGGTGATAGCGCTGCGGGCCGATAAAGTCGAACGGGCTGGCGCGTTTGCTCCACAGCGGGTCGGTGAGGATATTCAGGCCATGCTGCTGGATCAGCAGGGTGGCGTGGTTGATATAGGTGACGCGCAGCTCGGCGCCCTGTACCCGGCTGACGATCTCGGCCGGCACGTCTGGGCCGGGCTGCGCCACCCACTGCATTTGCGGCGGGCGGCTGAACCGCCACTTGAGCACATCGCCCAGGCTTTTATGGGCCTTGGGTTCGAGGTTGTGAAAACGCTCGCCATCGAAATGGTCGCTGCGGGGCCCGCGGTAGGGACGGCCATGGCGGCCCAGCAGGTTGAGCAGGGCCAGCCACCAGGTGGGGCGCAGAACACGGAACATACGGATTCGCTCTTGCGGTTGAGATGCGCGTCAACCTAGCATGCCGCTCCCGTCGCCCGCCTGGCCAAGTCTTTGCTACTCATGTCACGACCTCCTGTTCGTCCTGCTGCACCCCGTTCCCCACGTCCTGGCCAGGGTTCGTCTGCGCCACGGCGGGTGGCCAAACCGGCGCCGGCCGAGCCGCAGTTGTTGCTGTTCAACAAGCCGTTTGACGTGCTCACCCAGTTCAATGACGAAGGCGGGCGCGCCACCCTCAAGGACTTTATCCCGGTGCCCGGCGTGTACCCGGCCGGACGCCTGGACCGCGACAGCGAGGGCCTGTTGTTGCTGACCAATGTCGGTAGCCTGCAGGCGCGCATCGCCGACCCCAAGCACAAGCTGGCCAAGACTTATTGGGTGCAGGTGGAGGGCGAACCGAGTGCCGAGCAGTTGCAGCAATTGCGCGACGGCGTGCAGCTCAACGATGGCCCGACCCTGCCGGCCGAGGCGCGTTTGCTGGATGAGCCCGAGCTGTGGCCGCGCAACCCGCCGGTGCGGTTTCGCAAGAGCGTGCCGACCCACTGGCTGGAGTTGGTGATTCGCGAAGGGCGCAATCGCCAGGTGCGACGTATGACTGCTGCGGTGGGCTTGCCGACCTTGCGCTTGGTGCGGGTGCGCATTGGTCCCTGGAGTATCGACGGGCTGGCGCCCGGCGAGTGGCGCGCGGTGCCGGCGCAGTTGCCCTAGCCAGTCGCCTGAACCGCGCTGCCGTGGCAGACAAGCCCAAGGGCGTTGTCGTTACTGAATGCCGAAGCTGACTTCCACCAGATAACCGATGATCGGCTTGGCGGCGAAGGCGAACAGACACAAACCCAGGCCGAGAAACAGGATGGCGGTGCCCATGCGGCCGGCCTTCGAGGTTTTCGCCAGGTCCCAGATGATGAAGGCCATAAAGGCCATCAGGCCGCTGACCAGCACATACATCATCAGGGCTTCAAACTGTTCGGTTTCCATGGTGACCTCAGTGGCGTGATTCG
>DAITLT010000245.1:3668-5213 GCA_036835505.1 Pseudomonas sp. | reverse complement strand
GATCGAGCAGCACGAGCACCAGATGGTGCAAAACGTGTTCCAGCTCGATGACCGCCAGCTCACCTCCATCATGGTGCCGCACGCCGACATCGAATGGCTGGATGCGGAAAGCGCCATCGACGACGCTGTGCAGCGGGCCTGGACCACCGGTCATTCTTGGTACCCGGTCTGTCGTGGCGGGCTGGCCGATGTGGCTGAGCGGGTCGAGTTCCGTTTGTGGCAGAACCCGGATCAGCTGCGCGCCCTGTTGGCCAAGGATGAGATCGACTACAGCGCGGTTCCGGTCAATCTGCCGGCGTTGCTGGCCGGGCGCGGTCAGCCGGTGCGGCTGTTGAATGTGTCGGTGTGGGGGATCATCTGGCTGGTCAGTCGCGATCCCAACGTGCATGGCTTTGCCGATCTGGCTGGCAAGGAGTTGTTGCTGCCGTTCCAGCGTGATCTGCCGGCCATGTTGGTTGATGAATTACTGCTCAGCCATGGCCTGCAAGCCGGCCGTGACCTGCGGCTGCGTCCTGTGCGTGATGCTCAGGATGTGCAGGCCTTGCTGCTCGCCGGGCGTGGCGAACATGCGCTGCTGGTGGAGCCGGCGGTGTCCGTGCTGCTGTGGCGCAATCAGCAGCAGAAGGGCGCACCGCTGTTTCGCGTGGAGAGCCTGGAGCAGGCCTGGGCGCAGGCGTTTACCCAGCAGCCGGAGTTGCCGCAGGCGGGCCTGATGGTCAGCGCCCGATTGGCCGATGAGCACGCCCTGGCCCGCGCCGTGGAGGCTGCCTATGCGGCCTCCGCGCGCTGGTGCAGCAGCCAGCCGCAAGCCTGTGCCGAGCTGGTTAAGCGGCACTTGCCCCATCTGCCGGTGGCGGCCATCGAACAGTCGATTCGCCTGACGCGTCTGGAAAGCCGGCCGGCCAGCGCGGTGCGTCAGCAACTGGAGGCGTTGTATGGCTTGCTTGCCAAGCGCCATCCCCAGGCCATTGGCGGCGCCATGCCGGATGCCAGGTTTTACGGGCCATGATCAGCCGCGAGCGCCGTCCCACCTCACGCCGCTGGGCCCTGCTCGGTGCGGCGCTGATTCTGCTCGGCTGGCAGTTGCTGGCGCTGCGGCTCGGTCCGCTGCTGATGGCCACGCCCTGGCAGACCGTGCAGGCCATGGCCGGGCTGCCGTTCGAGGCGGATTTTCGCCTGCATGCCGGCGTCAGTCTGTTGCGCATTGCGCTCGGCGTCGGTCTGGGTTGCGCGCTGGGTTTTGGCTTGGGGCTGTTGGCGGGGCTGGATGAGCGCCTGCGCGGGTTGCTCGAGCCGCTGCGCTGGCTGCTGATGGCGACGCCGCCGGTGGTGGTGGTCGTGCTGGCCATGCTCTGGTTTGGCCTGGGTTCGGCGATGGTGATCTTTATCAGTGTGCTGATGCTGGCGCCGGGCATGTACGTCAACACCGTCAAGGGCATGTTGATGGTGGATCGCGATCTGCTCGAGATGACCCGCGTCTATCGCTTCAGCCCCTGGCAGAGGCTGCGGCATTTATATGTTCCGGCATTGGCGGCGCCGCTTGGG
>DAITLT010000245.1:0-3658 GCA_036835505.1 Pseudomonas sp. | reverse complement strand
CGGCCTTGCTGATTGCCACCTGTGCCGGCGTGCGTCTGGTGGTGATGGCTGAAGTGCTGGGTGCCGAAAGCGGCGCCGGCTTTGCCCTGGCCAATGCCCGCAGCACCTTTGACAGCGCCGGCCTGTACGCCTGGACCTTGCTGATTTTGTTGCTGGTGGCGGGGCTGGAGTTTGCCCTGCTGCAACCCTTGCAGCGGCGCATGGGGCGCTGGCAGGTGGCCCATGCTTGACTGGCGCGGCGTCAACCTGCAGTTGGGCGGCCGCACGGTGCTGTGCGAGCTGAACCTGCAACTGCGTCCTGGCGAGCGAGTGGGCCTGCTTGGCGGCAGCGGGGCGGGCAAGAGTTGTCTGTTGAGGCTGGCCACCGGCACGTTAACGGCCCAGCACGGCAGCCTCAGCAACGGCTTTCGGCATGCCGTGCTGGCCTTCCAGGAGCCGCGCCTGCTGCCCTGGTGCCGAGTGGCCGAGAACCTGGAGATTGCCCTGCGCGCCGCCGGTCGGGAGGCGTCCGTGGCGCGCTGCCTGGCGCGCGAGTGGCTGGCGCGGGTGGGCCTGGGCGAGTTCGCCAACGCCTGGCCGCAGCAGCTCTCCGGCGGTATGGCGCAGCGCGTGGCGCTGGCCCGCGCGCTGTCGGTGGCGCCCGATTTGCTGCTGCTCGACGAACCCTTCAGCGCCCTGGACCCGGCCCTGCGCGGCACGCTTATCGAGCTTTGTCGCGTCTGGCTCAAGCAGTCCGGGGCGGCCTTGCTGTGCGTCAGTCATCACCCCGACGAGTTGCTGCCGCTGGTTGAGCGCTTCGTGCTGCTGCAGGCCGGCCGCTTGCTTGCCTTCGATCCCGCCGCGTCCGCCGTACACGGCCTGAGCTGCGCCTTGCCGTGCGGTTGAGGTCGGCCCCAATCCCAATGACCCAGGAGACCCCCTCACCATGAGTGACAGCGCCATGAGCTACCCGATCCTGCTGACTTTGCATCTGTTTGCCGCGCTGATTTTTATCGGCACGGTGTTTTTTGAGGTGCTGATTCTCGAAAGCGTGCGCAAGCACGTGCCGCCCGCGGTGATGCGTGAGGTGGAGCAGGGTATCGGCAAGCGGGCGCGGCGGCTGATGCCCTGGGTGCTGCTGGTGTTGTTCAGCGCCGGCCTGGGCATGGTCTGGGTGCGTTACCTGCCGCTGCTGGCCGACCCGCTGGCGAGCGCGTTCGCCACCTTGCTGAGCCTGAAAATCACCCTGGCCCTGAGCGTGCTCGGGCACTTCTTCACCGCCATGTACCTGCTATTTCGCGGGCGGATGAACTCCACCTATTTCCGCCGTATTCACCTCAGCGTGTTCAGCCACATGGTCGGCATCGTGTTGCTGGCCAAGGGCATGTTCTTCCTGAACTGGTGAAGCATTTGTCTGTTCCGATGGAGGTTGTCATGAGTCGATCCTTTACCCTGCAACGCTTGCCCCTGGCGGTGTTCGCTGCGCTGCCCCTGCTGGCAACCGGCGCCGAGCAAATCGAGCTGCAATCGCTGCGTATCAGCGGTCAGCACAAGGCGCCGCTCAGCCAGTCGGCGCAGGCCGTGCGCGAGCGTCTGGCGCAGGTGCCGGGGGGCACCAACCTGATCGAGCCACAAGGCGAAACGCGCCTGGCCACCCTGCGCGATGCGCTGGATTATCAGCCTGGCCTGGTGATTCAGGATTTCTTTGGCGGTACCGATCAGCCGCGCCTGAATATCCGTGGCTCGGGCATCCAGAGCAACCCGGTCAACCGCGGCGTGCTCTTGCTGCAAGACGGTCTGCCGCTGAATGAGGCCGACGGCTCCTTTGTCATCGGCTTGCTGGAGCCACGTAACGCGGCCTGGATTGCGGCCCGGCGTGGGGCCAATGCGGGCAATCCGGGGGCGACCACCCTGGGCGGCGAGCTGGAGTTTGCCTCGCTGACCGGCGCCGACGAGCCTGGCCGGGTGCGCCTGGAAAGCGGCAGCTTCGGCCGGCATGCGCTGCAGGCCGCGGCGGGGCTGGCGGAAGATGGCCACGATGCGCGGATAAGCGTCAGCCAGGATGATTACGCCGGCTATCGGCACCACTCCGCCTCGCATCGCACCCTGGTGCAGAGCAACGTTGGCCTGGACCTGGGCAATGGCGTGGAGAACCGCAGCTACCTGTCGTGGAGCGATCTGACCTTCGAGATCCCCAATGTGATCACCAAGGCGCGCCTGGAGGACGATCCGCGCAGCGTGCTGGGCGATGGCAATACGCCCCAGGATCGCCTGCTGAATGTCTACCAGCGCGACCCGCACCGCGACACCCAGCAATTGCGCCTGGCCAACCGCACCCTCTGGAGTGGCAATGCCTGGCAGCAGAGCTTCGGCGTCTATGGGCAGAACACCGTGGATGATTTCACCGATCCGCTCAGCCACACCCTGACCGACAGCGACACCCTGGGCGCGCAATGGGGCCTTGAGGGTGAGCAGCGCCTGTTCGCTTACCGCCTGGGCGCCGGCGCCTCCTACAGCGACATGCGCCGCGAGCTGTATGCCAACAGTGGCCAGGACGGGAGCAAGCTGCAGCGCTTTGGCGATTTTGATCTGCAGGCTCGTAACCTGGACCTGCTGGCCGGCCTGGACTGGCACCTGGCCGACACCTGGAGCCTGGTCAGCGAGGTTAAATGGAACGATGTCAGCCGCGATGCGCGTTCGCGGACGGGGAGCGACAGCCTCGACCAGGGCTGGAACTTTGCCACGCCCAAGCTCGGCCTGAACTGGACGCCCAGCGCCGACCTGCGCTGGTATGCCAATGTCAGCAAGAGCCGTGAGGCGCCGACGTTCTGGGAGATCGTCACGGCCCAGGTGCCGGCGGCCAAGCCGGCGCAGGCCAAGGCGCAACTGGTTGATCTCGATGTGCAGCGCGCCACCACCTACGAGATTGGCGGTACCGGGCGACTGGCCGCGAGCAACTGGAGCCTGTCGCTGTATCACAGCGATGTGGACGACGAGTTGATCTCCACCACCGACAGCCTGGGCGTCAAAGTGGGCACTTACAACTACGCCTCGCGCACCCGTCATCGCGGTGTGGAGGCCGGCCTCAACGGCGTGCTGCCGACCTTTGCCAGCCTTGGCGGCGACCTGGCCTATCGGCTGGCCTGGACCTTTAGCGACTTCCGCTTTCGCGGTGGCGAATTTGCCGGCCAGCAGATCGCCGGCGTGCCGCGCCAGCTCTGGGCGGCGGAGTTGCTCTACAAGCGCGGGCCCTGGAGTGTTGGTCCTAACCTGCGCTGGTTGCCGCAAGACACGCCAACCGACCACGCCAACAGCCGCGACAACTACCAGGACGCCTACGCGCTCTGGGGGCTGAAGGCCAACTACAAGGTCAGCGAGCAATTGTCCGTCTATGCCCAGGGCGACAACCTGGCGGACGAGGTGTATGCCAGCAGCTACGTCATTCGTAACCGCGCCGATGCCAGCCAGCCGACGTTCTTGAGTGGCAATGGACGCAGCTTGAATGTCGGGCTGGATTATCGATTTTAGGAAGTTGCTGTTTCTGATTCGCATTTAGTTTTCGTGTTTAGCCGTGCGCTGCGCCTATATGTGCGGCGCACGGCTATTGCCGTTGAAAACGTGTGGCTAGGGTCTGTTCCCGTTTCATTCGCGGCCGCGCCGGAGCCTGTTTTTTGCGCGA
>DAITLT010000244.1:0-5276 GCA_036835505.1 Pseudomonas sp. | reverse complement strand
GCGGCCAAGCGCCGCTCCTACCAGCAGGGCGTGCTCGACGGCCGCGACATGGCCAGGGTGTTCGCCTGGATGCGCCCCAACGATCTGGTATGGAACTACTGGATCAACAACTACCTACTCGGCAAGCAGCCGCCGGCCTTCGACATTCTCTACTGGAACAACGACAACACTCGCCTGCCGGCCGCCCTGCACGGCGACATCCTCGACTTCTTCAAACTCAATCCACTCAAGTATGTCGGCGGCCTGGAGGTTTGCGGCACGCCGGTAGACCTGCAAAAAGTTACCGTCGACAGCTTCAGTGTGGCCGGGGTCAACGACCACATCACGCCCTGGGCCGCGGTGTATCGCTCGGCCCAACTGCTCGGCGGCAAACAGCGCTTCCTGTTATCCAACAGCGGGCATATCCAGAGCATTCTCAACCCGCCCAGCAACCCCAAGGCCAACTACGCCGAAGGCCCCAGCCTGCAGGGCAGCGCCCAACAATGGCACGCCGAGGCGCAAAAGCAGCACGGCAGTTGGTGGCCGACCTGGCTGGAATGGGTGCAACAACGCTCCGGCGAACAACGCCCCACCCTCAACACCCTGGGCAACCAGCACTACCCGCCCCAGGAGAAGGCGCCCGGCACCTATGTACATATGCGCTAAGCGCAACCTTACTCGCAGACCTGAATAAGAAGACCGGATGAAAACCCGCGACCGTATCCTTGAGTGTGCCCTGGCGCTGTTCAACCAGGAGGGCGAACCCAATGTCTCCACCCTGGAGATCGCCAACGAACTGGGCATCAGCCCCGGCAACCTGTACTACCACTTCCACGGCAAGGAGCCGCTGGTATTGGAGCTGTTCGAGCGCTTCCAGCAGGAAATGGCGCCACTGCTCAACCCGCCCGCCGAGGCGCAGCTGGAGGCGGAAGATTACTGGCTGTTCCTGCACCTGATCGTCGAGCGTCTGGCGCTGTTTCGCTTCCTGTTCCAGGACCTCTCCAACCTGGCCGGACGCCTGCCCAAGCTGGGCCGCGGTATCCGCGCCTGGCTGAACATTCTGAAACGCACCCTCGCCTCCCTGCTAGCCAGCCTCAAGGCCCAGGGCCTGCTGTGCAGCGACACCCAGGCCCTCGGCCAGTTGGTCGAACAGATCACCCTGACCCTGCTGTTCTCCCTCGACTACCAGCGCATCATCGGCAGCAGCGGCGAGATCCGCCTGGTGGTCTATCAGGTCATGATGCTGGTCGCCCCGCACCTGACGCCCGCCCCACGGCACACCGCCGAACAACTGGCCCAGCGTTATTTGCAGGCCTAACCGAAAGCAAAAAGCCCGGCGCTAGGCCGGGCTTTTTCATTCCTGAAGGACTCAGGACGCTGTTGCAGGACTCACCGGGGCAGCAGGTGCCACGGCCGCAGCAGCGGCAACCGGCGCCGCCGGCTTGGCCACTGGCGCCTTCTTCACTGCCGGCTTTTTCACCGCGGCAGGCTTGGCGGCAGCCGGTTTGGCCACTGCCGGCTTGGTCGCAGCAGGTTTGGCGGCCGGCTTGGCAGCCGCCTTAACTGCGGGTTTTTTCACGGCTGGCTTGGCGGCAGCTTTCAGCGCGGGCTTGACCGAGGTAGCGGAAATCCCGGTGAGTTTTTCAAGCTGCTTGGTCAGGCTTTCGACCTTGCTGTGCAGCTCTTTGACTTCATTACGGCTCGGCACGCCGAGGCGCGAGATGGCGCTGTTCAGGCGCTTGTCGAAGGCATCTTCCAACTCGCTCCACTTGCCCAGGGCCTTGTCTTTGACTTCTTCAACCCGGGACTTGGCCGAGTCTACGGTGTGCTTGACCACACCCACTTGCTTGTCGACTTCAGCCTTGGCCATTTTTTCGGCTCTTTCGCCATCCTTGACCAGACCATCAAACAGCTTCTCGCCGTCCTTGCTGACCTTGGAGTAAGCGCCCAGACCGGCCAACCAGATTTGCCGCGAGTATTTCTCTACTTCGCTGATCCAGGTGCTGGTTTCTTTTTCGAGTTTTTTCTTGCCTGCCATGATCTGTTCTCCTTATTGAGCTTTGGCTGCGCGTTCAAGCATTGCGTTGAGCACATCGAGCTTAGCAGAGAGTGCATCAAGATCCTGCCGGGAGGGAATGCCCAGACGATTCAGGCCGCTGGCAACGCGACGATCGAAGGCCTTTTCGACTTTTTCAAACTGGCCTTCAACCTTGTCTTTGACTTCGGCAACGCGGCCTTTGACCGTGCCTTTAACGCTGTCGAGCTGGCTGTTGGCGGCTTCAACCTGCTCATCAACCAGTTGCTTGCCCTGCTTCTCGACGCTCTCGCCGGCCTTGACCAGGTCTTTCAGGTAATCGACGCTTTCCTTGCCGGCTTTGGCGTAAGCGCCCAGACCGGCCAGGTAGATCTTGCGCGCGTAACCCTTAACATCGGCCAGCACGGTGGTTTTGCCTTCGCTTTTGCTTGCGGCTTTCTTGACTGCGACTTTAGCCATGATGCACCTCACACAGAATGATAATCGGGTCGCCCCGGTTCAGGGCTTGTGTGCAAGGTAGCGAGGAAAATTAGAAACCACATACTAAGAAGTCATGGCCTGGTGCGCGCCCCGCCCAGCCGCGCACCAGCCGGTCGAACTCAGGCCTGCAGGGACTCGTCGAGGGTCTTCTCGATTTCGCGCTTGATGCTGCCGCCCATCGCCGAGAGCAACAGGCCCAGGTTCAGCTCGACCCGGACCCGATCCGCGCTCACCGCAATTCGCCCATCGGCGCCACTGCGCTTGAACTCCAGGCAATCACCCTCCCAGCGATAGCGCACCTGGTATTCCTGGGCCAGGCGCTCGGCCAGCCCCTGGGCTTTCTCCCGCGCGGCCGCCAGGCCAAGGGAATGGGGACGTTCAATGTTGATCCGGGCCATCGGCTAACTCCTGACTGCGACCTTAAGTCGCGCGACTATAACAGGCTGGCGCCGGCTGCCGCGTCGCCGCGCCGCGACAAAGACCGCCGTGGGGATTAGAATGGCCGGCACTTTCTTGTGGTGACAGTGAAATGAACGACCCACGCAATGCCAACAACGCGGAACCAACCACCCACTTCGGCTTCCAGAACGTACCGGAAAGCCAGAAGGCCGATAAGGTCGCCGAGGTGTTCCACTCGGTAGCCGGCAAATACGACCTGATGAACGACCTGCTTTCCGGCGGCATGCATCGTCTGTGGAAGCGCTTCACCATCGAACTGTCCGGGGTGCGCAGCGGCAACCGCGTGCTCGACATCGCCGGCGGCACCGGCGATCTGACCCGCAAGTTCTCCAGCCTGGTGGGCCCCACCGGCGAAGTGGTGCTGGCCGACATCAACGACTCAATGCTCAAGGTCGGCCGCGACCGCCTGCTCGACAAGGGTGTGGCCGGCAACGTGGTGTTCGTCCAGGCCGACGCCGAGAAGCTGCCGTTCCCGGACAACCACTTCGATGTGGTCACCATCGCCTTCGGCCTGCGCAACGTCACCCACAAGGAAGACGCCCTGCGCTCCATGCTGCGCGTACTCAAGCCCGGCGGCCGCCTGCTGGTGCTGGAGTTTTCCAAGCCGGGCAACCCGATGCTGTCCAAGTTCTACGACACCTACTCGTTCAACTTCATGCCGCTGATTGGCAAGTTGATCACCAATGACGCCGACAGCTATCGCTACCTGGCCGAGTCGATCCGCATGCACCCGGATCAGGAAACCCTCAAGGCGATGATGAGCGAGGCCGGTTTCGAGCGCACCAGCTACCACAACATGACCGGCGGCATCGTCGCCCTGCACCGCGGCATCAAGCCCTGATGGCAACTGCCGGGATGCTGCTGACCGGGGTGTTGGCGGCTGTCGAGCTGGGCCTCAATCGCCTCCTGCAGATGGACAGCACCGCCCTGCCGCGCCTGGCCAACCTGAGCGGCAAGGTGATTGCCGTCGACGGCCAGAGCCCGCTGCTGCAACTGTTTATCCTGCCCAGCGGCACCGGCCTGCAACTGGCGGCCAACTGGCAAGCCCCGGCCGATTGCCAGTTGCACGCCAGCGCCAGCAGCCTGTTGCAACTGGCCGTGGCCAAGGACAAAACCGCCATTCTGCACAGCCCCGAGGTCAGCCTTGAGGGTGACAGCGCGGTATTGCTGGAGCTGGCGGCGATCCTCCAGGATCTGCAGCTGGACTGGGAATACGAGCTGTCGCGCTGGCTTGGCCCGGTTGCCAGCCCGCTGCTGGCCGGCCACTTGCGCAGCCGCGCACGCTGGACCCGCGCCGGCCTCGACAGCCTGCGCCTGAACCTGGCCGATTACCTCAGCGAAGAATCGCGCAGCCTGGTCGGCCAGCGTGAAGCCAATGCGCGCTTTGCCGAGCTGGACCACCTCAAACTCGCCCTTGAACGCCTCGACGCCCGCGTCGCCCGCCTTCACCCCAACGCCGACGATCCCGCATGAAGTTGCTCGCTGTCCGCCGTCTGTTTCGCATCCTGCGCGTGGTGATCCGCTACCGCCTCGACGATTTGCTGTTCGCCTTGCCGCTGCCGTTCGGATTGCGCGCCCTGGGCGCCATCCTGCCGTGGCGCTGGCTACCCCGCCCGGCGCTGCATGAGTCGCGCGGCGCCTGCCTGCGCCTGGCCCTGGAAGACCTCGGGCCGATCTTTATCAAGTTCGGCCAGTTGCTCTCCACCCGCCGCGACCTGCTGCCGATGGACATCGCCGACGAGCTGGCCAAGCTGCAGGATCAGGTGCCGGCATTCGACGCCAAGCTCTCGGTGGCGCGCATCGAGGAGCAGCTCGGCGCGCCGGTGGCCGAGGTATTCGCCCGCTTCGACGAGCAGCCCATGGCCTCGGCCTCGATCGCCCAGGTGCATGCGGCGCAGCTGAAAAGCGGCGAGGAAGTGGTGGTGAAAGTCATCCGCCCAGGCCTCAAGCCGATCATTCGCCAAGACCTGGCCTGGCTGTTTCTGCTCGCCCGCCTGGCCGAGAAACTGTCCACCGAGGCCCGTCGCCTGCGGCCGATGGAAGTGGTCAGCGACTACGAAAAAACCATCTACGACGAACTCGACCTGCTGCGCGAGGCGGCCAATGCCAGTCAGCTGCGGCGCAACTTTGCCGGCTCCGAGCAGCTCTATGTGCCGCAGGTGTACTGGGACCTGTGCCGCCCCAAAGTGCTGGTCATGGAGCGCATCTACGGCGTTGCCGTGACCGACCTGGCAACCCTCGCCGATCAGCGCACCGATATGCAGGTGCTGGCCGAGCGCGGCGTGGAAATCTTCTTCACCCAGGTGTTCCGTGACAGTTTCTT
>DAITLT010000243.1:0-5300 GCA_036835505.1 Pseudomonas sp. | reverse complement strand
CAATCGGCAAGGCGAGCAACAACTCATCCTCAACCAATGCCAACAAATCCAGCGGGTCTTCACCCACCTCCAGTACGTCATAACCCTTGGGCATGGACTCACTGGATGCGCCCTCTTTCACCACCGCGTATTCACATTCGCTGTGGATCGGCAGAGTGACCAGCTCCAGACAACGCTGGCAAACCATCTTGACCTCTACATCGATCTCGCTGCGAATAACCACAGCTCTCTGCTCGTCACGACCGAAGGTAAACTTCGCCCGAACGAGTCCAGCGTCATCCGCAAGCGGATCACAGAATCGCGACAAGCCAGCTAGCAACACCTGCCCCTCAAGGGTAGTGCCACGATCAGCCAGTTTGCGCGGATCAACGTGAGGTGGAATCGGTCCATTCAACATAGGCGCCGCATTCTAGGGACGCCCCCTGCCACTGTCAAAGGAAATTCCACCTGTCCGCCCACCGGCATAGCCACTAGAATCGCCAGCCACACCACAGGAGAAGACCATGCTGCCCCTGGTACTCGCATCCAGCTCGCCTTACCGTCGCGAACTGCTCAGTCGTCTGCGCCTGCCATTTACCTGGAGCGCCCCGGCCATCGACGAAGGCCATCACCCAGACGAGAGCCCCGAAAGCCTGGCGCGTCGCCTGGCCGAAGAAAAAGCCCAAGCACTGGCCGGGCAGCAGCCCAAGCACCTGATCATCGGCTCCGACCAGGTCGCCGTACTCAACGGACAAATCCTCGGCAAACCCCACGACATGCCCCGCGCACAAGCGCAGCTGGAGGCCGCCAGCGGCAACAGCGTGAGCTTTCTAACCGGCCTGTGCCTACTCAACAGCAACAGCGGCCAGGCACAAGTCGACTGCGTGCGCTTCACCGTGCATTTCCGCCAACTCGATCCCGAGCGCATTCGCCGCTATCTGGAGGCCGAGCAGCCTTTTGACTGCGCCGGCAGCTTCAAAGCCGAAGGCTTGGGAGTCAGCCTGTTTCGCGCCACCGAGGGTAGCGACGCTACCAGCCTGATCGGCCTGCCTCTGATCCGCCTGGTGGACATGCTCACCAATGAAGGCGTGCAAATCCCCTAACCACCCAAAAATGAAAAAGCCCGACAACAGCCGGGCTCAGACAACAACCTTGAACGATCAGCGCAGCGTCGGCCCCGAGAAGCCTGCCCAGATCGCCACATGCTCAGCCACGCTGGCGCCGAGCTTTTTGGCAAAGCGATCGAATGGCGTGTCCTGCAGGGTGTAATCAACGATTTCCTTGGCGCCAATTACTTCGCGCGCCACATAACTGCTGCTGCCCAGCTTATCAATCAAACCCAACTCCAGCGCTTGCTCACCCGACCAAACCAGGCCGGAGAACAACTCGGGATGCCCCTCGACCTTGAGACGCTCACCGCGCCCCTGCTTGACGCTGTCGATAAACTGCCGATGGGTGGTATTAAGTACCGACTGCCAGAATTGTGTTTCACCGGCCTTCTGCGGCTGGAAGGGATCGAGAAACGCCTTGTGCTCACCCGAGGTATACACGCGCCGCTCAACACCGACCTTTTGCATCACCTCGACAAAACCGAAGCTGGCCGCCGTCACCCCAATGGAGCCGACCAGGCTGGATTTATCGGCATAAATCTCATCGGCCGCACTGGCGATGTAATAGGCACCGGAAGCACCCAGATCGCTAATCACCGCATAGACCTTGATCGCCTCATGCTTGGCCCGCAAGCGGCGAATCTCATCATAGATATAACCCGACTGCACCGGACTGCCGCCAGGACTGTTGATACGCAGAATGATGCCCTTGGTCTTCGGGTCCTTGAACGCCGCGCGCAGGCTACTGATGACATTGTCGGCACTGGCCGACTCCTGATCAGCAATCACCCCACGCACATCAATCAGCGCCGTATGGGCCGCACTGCGCGCAGCCGTCTGCTGAAAGTCGAGCATCGGCGAGAACAGCGCCAGCGCACCAAACAGATAAAGAAACGTCAGCAGCTTGAAGAAAATCCCCCAACGCCGCGCACGGCGCTGCTCTTGCACGCCAGCCAGCAGGGTCGTCTCCAGCAGCTTCCAGCTTTTACTGTCAGCAGCCTCTGTCGAGGCGCCCTTCCATTCGTCCGCCATACCCATCCCTCCGGTTAATTGATCACCGCAAACTCACGCCAACCACTCGCGCAATTGTGCAAAACGCTCGATGGCCAAACGTGGCCGCTGCTCCTGCAGCACCGCCAGAGACTGTGCTCCATAGCCAACCGCCACCGAGTCCATCCCCGCGTTATGTGCCATCTGCAAATCGAATGAGGAGTCACCCACCATTAAGGCCTGCGTCGGCGCCAACTGAAAATGCTGGAGAATCTGCTGCAGCATCAGCGGATGGGGCTTGCTGGCCGCCTCATCAGCACAGCGGGTAAGGTCAAAGTAATCCGCCCAACCACGCCCCTCCAACACCCGCTGCAAGCCATGGCGACTCTTGCCCGTGGCCACCGCCAGGCGATAGCCCTGAGCGCGAAACGCCTCAAGCGCCTCGGCCACCCCCGGAAACAGCGCCGACGGCTCGCGCTCCAGGGTTAAATAACAATCACTGTAACGCCGCGCAAAGCGCTCACTGCAGGCCTGATCATCCAGCTCGGGATACAGCACCCGAATCGCCTCCGGCAAGGCCAGACCGATAATGCCCTTGATCGCCGCATCATCGAGGCGCGGCAAGCCACTGCTAAGGGCGGCCTGGTGCATGGCCTCGACGATACGACCGATGGAGTCGACCAGCGTGCCATCCCAGTCAAAGATCAGCAGTTGATAATCACGCACTCAGACGCTCCAGCGTGCGCGCCCACATCTCATCGACCGGCGCTTCCAGTTGCAGCTCACCGCCATCCGGCAGCGGCACCCGCAGCGCATAGGCATGCAAGAACAAGCGCTTGCCGCCGGCATCGCGAATTTCACGGGTGAAGTCTTCGTCGCCATATTTAGAGTCGCCAGCAATCGCATGCCCGGCATGCAGCGCATGCACACGAATCTGGTGGGTGCGCCCAGTCACCGGCTTGGCCTCGATCAAGGTGGCGAACTCGCCAAAGCGGCGCAGCACGCGAAAGATCGTCAGCGCCTCCTTACCCTCATCATTGACCTCAACCATGCGCTCGCCGGAACGCAGGGTGTTCTTCAAGAGTGGCGCATTGACCTGTTTCTTGGCTGTCGCCCAGTGCCCACGCACCAGCGCCATATAGCGCTTATCCACGCCGTCGCCGCGCAATTCTGCGTGCAGATGACGGAGCATGCTGCGCTTCTTGGCGATCATCAGCAGACCGGACGTATCGCGATCCAGGCGATGGACCAACTCCAACTCCTTGGCGTCCGGGCGCAACTGGCGAAAGGCCTCAATGACCCCAAAGTTCAGGCCGCTGCCGCCATGCACGGCGATCCCGGCAGGCTTATTGATCACGATCAGCGCCTTGTCTTCATAGACAATTGCCGCCTCCAGACGATCGAGCAAGCCCTGCGCCAGCGGCGCCGGCTCATCACGCTCCGCCAGGCGCAGCGGCGGCACGCGAACAATATCGCCGGCCTGCAACTTATATTCAGGTTTGATTCGACCCTTGTTCACCCGCACTTCGCCTTTACGCAAAATGCGATAAATCAAAGTCTTGGGCACACCCTTGAGCTGGGTGCGCAAGAAGTTGTCGATACGCTGGCCGGCATACTCCGGCGCGACCTCCAGCAGTTGCACTGCGGTGATCGGAGAGGAAGGATTTGTCATCCTTCAATCATAACAATTTTTTATAGAATTGAAGCACTTAATGATTACTGCTATATTCGCGAACGCCGCCAAAAGCGGTCCGATTTGCGGATGTTCGCTAAAACTGCCATCCCCCATCGAGCGCAATCCATTCAGGACGTAAGGCCGTCCGACGGATCATTCGCCGCAAAGGCCGCGAACGAGCCGGAAACCAACGCCTTTAGATACGACGCGCGATCATCCCTGAGGATTATTGCGGTAATTGCTAACCCGCTGCGGATTCTGCGCGCGGCACCCGATTTTCTTCGGATACGTGTAGGGTGGAGATGCACAACCGTCGGACTGTGTAGCATTGGACCTTATTCAAGACGCTTCATTACGTCCGCTACCGATGGTTGATTCCTCCTCCTGACTGAATGCTTCAGTCATCACCATTAGCAGGAGATGTCGTCGCGACCCCGGCCCTATTGGCCGAGCGCCGCTAGACACTGGAACGGCTGACAACCGCTCCTGACTCACCTGACACCGACCGTGAGAGTCGTGTGTGCCGAACGCTTTTTCCGCAAGCCCGGAAACCGACGGTACAACATGAAAAGAATGCTAATTAACGCCACTCAACCCGAAGAGTTGCGTGTTGCTCTGGTAGATGGCCAGCGCCTGTACGACCTGGACATCGAGTCCGGTGCCCGTGAACAGAAGAAAGCCAACATCTACAAAGGCAAGATCACCCGCGTTGAACCCAGCCTCGAAGCTGCGTTCGTCGACTTTGGTGCCGATCGCCACGGCTTCCTGCCGCTGAAAGAAATCTCCCGCGAATATTTCTCCAAGGCTCCTGAAGGCCGCGTCAACATCAAGGACGTGCTCAAGGAAGGCCAGGAAGTCATCGTCCAGGTCGAGAAAGAAGAGCGTGGCAACAAGGGCGCTGCCCTGACCACCTTCATCAGCCTCGCCGGTCGCTATCTGGTACTGATGCCGAACAACCCACGTGCCGGTGGCATCTCGCGCCGCATTGAAGGAGAAGAGCGTAACGAACTGCGTGAAGCCCTCAACGGCCTCAACGCACCGGCCGACATGGGCCTGATCGTGCGCACTGCCGGCCTGGGCCGCTCCAGCGAAGAAATGCAGTGGGACCTCGATTACCTGCTGCAACTGTGGGGCGCCATCAAGGAAGCCTCGCTGGACCGCGCCGCGCCTTTCCTGATCTACCAGGAAAGCAACGTGATCATCCGCGCCATCCGCGACTACCTGCGCCAGGACATCGGCGAAGTGCTGGTCGACAGCGTCGAAGCGCAACAGGAAGCCCTGAGCTTTATCAATCAGGTGATGCCGCAGTACGCCAGCAAGATCAAGCTGTACGAAGACAGCGTGCCGCTGTTCAACCGCTTCCAGATCGAAAGCCAGATCGAAACCGCCTTCCAGCGCGAAGTGAAGCTGCCGTCCGGCGGCGCCATCGTGATCGACCCGACCGAAGCCCTGGTGTCCATCGACATCAACTCGGCGCGTGCGACCAAAGGCAGCGACATCGAAGAAACCGCCCTGCAGACCAACCTGGAAGCGGCCGAAGAAATCGC
>DAITLT010000242.1:0-5306 GCA_036835505.1 Pseudomonas sp. | reverse complement strand
TGGTGGTCGGGTTCACCGAAATCACGCCGCAGTATTCGGGCATGTGCTTGGCAAAATCGGCGCTGCCGATCTGCTCGGCGGTGTCGATGATGTCTTGTTTGTGGCTGGCAATCAGCGGGCGCAGCACCAGCATGTCGGTGGCCGAATCGATCACCGAGAGGTTGGTCAGGGTCTGGCTGGACACCTGGGAGATCGCCTCGCCGGTCACCAGCGCATCAATGTGCAGACGCTCGGCGATCTGCGTTGCGGCGCGCAGCATCATGCGCTTGAGCACCACGCCCATATGGCTGTTGTCGACCTTGCTGAGCAGCTCGCCGACCACTTCCTCGAACGGCACGCTGATAAACAGCACGCGATGGGAGCTGCCGTACTTCTTCCACAGGTAGTGAGCGACTTCCATCACCCCCAACTCGTGGGCGCGACCGCCGAGGTTGAAGAAGCAGAAGTGGGTGAGCAGGCCGCGGCGCATCATTTCATAAGAGGCCACGGTGGAATCAAAGCCACCGGACATCAGCACCAGGGTCTGCTCCACCGAACCCAGCGGATAACCGCCGACGCCATTGTGCTGGTGATGAATGACATACAGATGCTGATCGCGGATTTCCATGCGCACCAGCAACTCGGGATTTTTCAGATCGATACCGGCGGCGCCGCACTGCTGGCGCAACTGGCTGCCGACGTAGCGCTCGACGTCCATCGAACTGAAACTGTGATTCTTGCCACCACGCTTACAGCGCACGGCAAACACCTTACCCGGCAGCAGATCGGCGTAATGCGCCTTGCACTTGGCGGTGATGTCATCGAGGTCGCCCAGCGGGTACTCATCCACGTGCAAGAAATGCACGATGCCCGGCGTGCAGCGCAGCCGCTCAATCATCTCGCGCAGGACTTTCTCGTCGCTCAGTTGGGTTTCAACTTCCAGATTGTCCCAGACACCATTGATCACCAACGCCGAATCGAGGTCGCGCAGAACCGTGCGAATGTTTTTCGCCAGTTGCCGGATGAATTGCTTACGCACCGGCCGGCTTTTGATGGTGATCTCTGGAAAGACTTTTACGATAAGTTTCATGCAAGCTGCGCGTTAAAGAGCGGCCAAAAAACAGGGGCGCGGATTATAGCGGAAATTGTTCAAGCTTTGACCAACTATCTGCAGCAATCCACGCAGCGCACCAAAACAACGCACAAGCACAATACAAAGCACCATAAAAGTGCAATTCGACGCCGAAAATGCGCAGCACGCGCGCAAGAAGCCTGATTTCCCGCCCGCCGGCCCAAAAAAGAGCACTGGCATACATTTTGCTGCCTTGTGAGACAGGTTGTCATGGCCGAGTATCCGGCCGGCGACATATACATAGCAGGGGCAACGAACTGCCCTTATCCACCTGGAGAACAGCATGTCCAAGGCAATTCAACTGATCAAAGAACACGACGTGAAGTGGGTAGACCTGCGCTTCACCGACATCCGCGGCCAGCAGCACCACATCAGCATGCCGGCACGCGACGCTCTGGATGAAGACTTCTTCGAAGTCGGCAAGATGTTCGACGGCTCCTCCATCGAAGGCTGGAAGGGCATCGAAGCCTCCGACATGATCCTGCTGCCGGACGACTCCACCGCCGTACTCGACCCGTTCACCGAAGAACCAACCCTGATCCTGGTCTGCGACGTGATCGAACCGTCCACCATGCAGGGCTACGAGCGCGACCCGCGCGCCATCGCCAAGCGTGCCGAAGAGTTCCTGAAAACCACCGGCATCGGCGACACCGTATTTGTTGGCCCAGAGCCAGAATTCTTCATTTTCGACTCGGTCAAGTTCAAGTCGGACATGTCCGGCTCGATGTTCAAGATTTTCTCCGAGCAGGCCTCCTGGAACAGCGACGCGGATAACGACGGTCGCCAAGGCAACAACGGCCACCGCATCGGCGTGAAAGGCGGCTACCTGCCGACTCCGCCAGCTGACTCGGACCACGAAATCCGTACCGCCATGTGCAACGCCCTGGAAGAAATGGGCCAGGTCGTAGAAGTACACCACCACGAAGTGGCTGCCGGTCAGAACGAAATCGGCGTCAAGTTCAACACCCTGGTGGCCAAGGCTGACGAAGTACAGACCCTCAAGTACTGCGTACACAACGTTGCCGAAGCCTACGGTCGCACCGCCACCTTCATGCCCAAGCCGCTGTACGGCGACAACGGCTCGGGCATGCACGTACACATGTCCATCGCCAAAGATGGCAAGAACACCTTCGCGGGTGAAGGCTATGCCGGTCTGTCCGATACCGCCCTGTACTTTGTTGGCGGCATCATCAAGCACGGCAAGGCGCTGAACGCCCTGACCAACCCGGCTACCAACTCCTACAAGCGTCTGGTACCAGGCTTCGAAGCCCCGGTCATGCTGGCCTACTCGGCCCGTAACCGTTCCGCCTCGATCCGTATTCCTTACGTCGCCAGCCCACGCGGCCGTCGTATCGAAGCACGCTTCCCGGACCCGGCTGCCAACCCGTACCTGGCTTTCGCTGCTCTGCTGATGGCCGGTATCGACGGTATCCAGAACAAGATCCACCCTGGCGATGCTGCCGACAAGAACCTCTATGACCTGCCACCAGAAGAGTCCAAGCTGATCCCGCAAGTGTGCGGCAGCCTGAAAGAAGCCCTGGAATCCCTGGAAGCCGACCACGACTTCCTGCTCAAGGGCGACGTGTTCACCAAGGACTTCCTGGAATCCTTCACCGAGCTGAAGTCGGAAGAAGAAGTCAAGGTTCGCACCTTCGTACACCCGCTGGAATACGATCTGTACTACAGCATCTAAACCAGCCTTAGCAGTCTCGACAGCTAAGCAAAGGCCTCCCTCGGGAGGCCTTTTTGTTGGCGCAGAGCACAGCTGCAGGCCGCATAACTTGCCAGGCGTCGCCAGCAGTGCAAGGCTTAGTCATCCAACCCGCTGCGGGAGTTCCTTGATGCGCATCTTTCTGACCTGCCTGCTGCTCGCCCTCGGCCTGCCGGCAACTGCCCAGATCTACAGCTACACCGATGCCAACGGCAACACGGTGTACACCAATCAACCGCCGGAAGGCATTGATGCCAAGACCATCGACTTGCCACCGACCAACAGCGTCGCAGCGCAGCCGGTCAGCCCCCCGAGCAGCACGCCAGACAGCCCGGTCGCCGGCGACGCCTATCGCGTCCTGCAACTGACCGACATCCCCGATGGCCAGGCCATGCGCGCCAACAACGGCACCTTCAGCGTTGGCGTGATCCTGCAGCCGGCCCTCGCCGCCGGCCATCAACTGCAACTGCTGCTCGACGGCCAGCCCAGCGGCCCGCCCAGCAAGCGCCCGCCACTGCACCTGAGCAATGTGCCGCGCGGCGATCACCAACTGGCCGTGCAGGTGCTCAGCGGCAACCAGGTGCTGCAACGAAGCGCGGTCATCACCTTCACCGTGCAACGGGTGAATACGCAAAGCCCGGCGCTACGACCAAAACCAACCCCCAAGCCGGCCGGCTAAGCCATGCGCGGATTACTGCTTGGCCTGCTGCTGCTCACCGGCTCGGCCCTCGCCCAGGTGTATACCTATATCGATGCCGAGGGTAACCGGGTGTTCACCGACCAGCCCAAAGCCGGCAATGCCCAGCACGTGCAGATGGCGCCCACCAATGGCATGGCGCAAACCACGCCGAGCAAGATCGCACCCAGCGCCCCGGCAGTCGCGGCGCCGCCCAGCTATCAACTGCTGCGCATCCTGGTGCCCGAGCCGGACGCGGTGCTGAATGACGGCACCGGCGATATTATCGTCAGCGCCACCAGCGAACCCGCCCTGCTAGCCGCCCACAACTACCGCCTGATCCTCGATGGCCAACCCGCCGGCGAACCCGGCCGCAGCCCGGTGTTTCCCCTGCAGGGGCTGAGCCGCGGCACCCATCAACTGGCCGTGGAAATTCTCGACAGCGAAGGCCGCACCCTGGAACGCACCCCCAGCCAGCCCCTGCATGTGCGCCTGATCTCACTGGATCAGAAGCGTAAAGCCAGACCGTGCAAAAAGGACGATTACGGCGTGCGCCCCGAGTGCCCGATCAAGGACAAACCCATCGAACCCCGCGACATTCCCTTCGTTCCCTTTATCTAGCCCGCACAACAGCGCACCTTATTGGTGCGCACAATTCTGGTGCCGTCCGCTAAAGTCCCCATTTTGGTTCGCCTAACCACCTGCGATCGCGCAGGATTCGCCCGCGGGCCCTGAATACACGGATTTATCGGGGTATTTCGGGCTTTGGTTTGCTTCTTGCATTTTCAGCCCCAGACCTGGGATGCCCAAAATGACCATCGACGACGCACTGCACCGCCTGCTGCTGGACAACCTGACCACCGCAACCATTCTGCTCAATGCCAACCTGCGCCTTGAGTACATGAACCCGGCGGCGGAAATGCTCCTGGCAGTCAGCGGCCAACGCAGCCATGGCCAATTTATCAGCGAGTTGTTCAGCGAATCGGCGGAAGCCCTCAGCGCCCTGCGCCATGCGGTGGAGCACGCCCACCCGTTCACCAAGCGCGAAGCCCTGCTCACCGCCCTGACCGGCCAGACCCTGACCGTCGATTATGCCGTCACGCCGATCCTCAACCGTGGCGCCACCCTGCTCCTGCTGGAGGTGCATCCGCGTGATCGCCTGCTGCGCATCACCAAGGAAGAAGCCCAGCTGTCCAAGCAAGAAACCACCAAGCTGCTGGTGCGCGGCCTGGCCCACGAGATCAAGAATCCCCTGGGCGGCATCCGTGGCGCGGCTCAGTTGCTGGCCCGCGAGCTGCCCAGCGAAGAGCTCAAGGACTACACCAACGTCATCATCGAAGAGGCCGACCGCCTGCGTAACCTGGTCGATCGTATGCTCGGCTCGAACAAGCTGCCGTCCCTGGCCATGACCAACATCCACGAAGTCCTGGAGCGGGTCAGCAGCCTGGTCGCCGCCGAAACCCAGGGCGGCATCACCCTGGTGCGCGACTACGACCCGAGCATCCCCGACGTCTTGATCGACCGCGAGCAGATGATCCAGGCGGTGCTCAATATCGTGCGCAACGCCATGCAGGCCATCAGCACCCAGAACGAGCTGCGTCTGGGCCGCATCACCCTGCGCACTCGCACCTTGCGTCAGTTCACCATCGGCCATGTGCGCCATCGCCTGGTGGCCAAGGTGGAAATCATCGACAACGGCCCCGGCATCCCGGCCGAGCTGCAAGACACCATCTTTTATCCCATGGTCAGTGGCCGCGCCGACGGCACCGGCCTGGGCCTGGCCATCACCCAGAACATCATCAGCCAGC
>DAITLT010000241.1:0-5340 GCA_036835505.1 Pseudomonas sp. | reverse complement strand
ACGCCGTACGAAGTTTATGCAGGGGTGAGCGTTGCACTTATGTGTTGAATTCAGGTGGCCTTTAGCGTCTTTATGGGTCTGATCGGCTGGGATTACTTGCAAGACCTCTATTTACGCGTATTCGCTCACGATGGCAGCGGCTTTAACCGCCAGACCGGTATGCTGACCATCGGTCGGCGCTTTCAAAGGCCCTTTAGCGCACCGCTCTATGAGTTCGATGCCACCCTGGAATTCCGCCCCGGCCCCCACGGCAACAGCGGCTTCGCAATTTGGCTGCATCATCGTTACACCTCGGTCGAGGTGTTTCTCGGCGCTAAAATCCAATCCCTGGGCATGAGCCTCGAAGAAGCACTGGCCTTTTGGGATACCTTGCAGCGCTATATGGATGTAACCCAGCCACTGCCCGAGCTGCCTATCCTTGAGCAGTTCCGCCACCTCGACCCCACCACTGCCGAGCACGACCGGCAGAGCAAGCGCGACCCTCGCCGTTGGCGTGATATGCCGTATAAAGTTTGGGAGCGCCGCGGCCGTGCAGAGATGATCAAGCGCAACCGTGAGTACAAGTGGCAGGAGCAACCTTGCATCCTCCGCGCCAAGATCGATCCCAACCTAAGTATCGAAACCTACTACCGACAGCAGGAAGCCAAGGGCATCCAGGCCACGCCCAAGGGTGATGACTTTGACAATATTCATCGGCGTTAATTGATAGCTAGGCCGCTGGTCGCCTCACTCCTATTCGCGGCGGGCAGATCATTGATGATCAATAGAGCGCTGTGATTGACGGTAGTGGCCAGCCGTTATTGGCCAATGGCCACTTCCTGGTCCTGAGCGAATATTTGCGCATCAGCCGAAACGATCTCTGGCTGCTGGCTGAAGTTCACCACGAGGGCAAGCACCCCCAGATATTGGAAGAGCCAGCCAGCACCTTGGGGCGGCCGGCGCGAACAACCTCCTCGCCCTCAGGAGAGAGAGCGCTGGGCGTTTTTGTTTAGGCGGCGGTTTACTTCTGCGCCAGGTCAGCCGGCCGGGCCGGTGCCTTGGTCTTGGGTTTGATCAGGCTGAAGTCGATCAGCGACTTGGGCTGGTAAGGGTCGCCAATCAGCAGCGGGCGCTCCTTGAAGTGGGCGCTGACCAGGCTCTTGCTCGGGTCCAGCTCAGCCGCTCGCAGGCCAGCCAGATCGGCCCAGGTGTGGATCAGATTCGAGCTGCTGTACGGGCGGCTGAGTTCGGCCTGGTAGTTGGCCGGGCTGTGGCTGCGCCACTGCTCGGAGGTCCAGAGCAGAAACGGGATGGTGTACATCGGCGCCGTTGGCTTGCCCTCGTTGCGGCCCAGCACGTTGCCCTTGGGCGAATCGAACACCGCCTCACCATGGTCCGCCAGATAGAGCAGGAAGCCGTTGGGTTTGCTCGCCGAGAACTGCTCGATCAGGCTGGAGACGACAAAGTCGTTGTACAGCACGGCATTGTCGTAACTGTTGTAGGTCGGCAGCTGGTCATCGGTGACCCAGTCCGGCACACCCTTGCGGTCGGTGAACTGCTCGTATTCCGCCGGGTAGCGGTACTTGTAGCTCATGTGCGTGCCCAGCAAGTGGATGATGACGAACTTGCGCGGCGCGCTGTCGGCCAGAATCTTGGCGAACGGTTTGAGTACGTCACCGTCGTACTGACGGGCGTTCTGGTTGAGGTTGTTATTCAGGTAGACCTGCTCATCGGCCTGTTTGGAGAAGGTGGTGAGCATGGTGTTGCGCTTGGTCATGGTCTGCTGGTTGGTGATCCAGTAGGTCTGGTAACCCGCCTGTTTCATCATGTTCATGATCGACGGCGTGCTCAGGTAGGCGTCCGGGTTCTGCTCATCGGCAAAGGTCAGCACCTGCTGCAAGGCCTCGATGGTGTAAGGCCGCGGGGTCACCACGTTGTCGAACACCGCCAGTTGCTCGCGCAATTTATCCAACCGCGGGGTGGTCGCCCGCGGATAGCCGTACAGGCTCATGCGCTGGCGATTGGTCGACTCACCGAGCACCAGCACCAAGGTGCTGGGCTGGCCGGCCTGGGCATCCTGCAACTGCTGCAGGGGCGCAACCTTGGCGTTGCCCTCCAGCAGCAACTGCATGTCGCCCAGTTGCTCCAGGTATTTGCGGTAACCCACCACCAGTTGCCAGGGCACCGCCGGCTCAACCCGCGACTCGAACTTCTCCAGCGCAACCGGCCAGTTGCCGTGCTTGTAGAATTTCTTGCCCAGCGGATAGGCCAACAAGCCAACAAACAGCGCCAGGCTCAGCACTATCGCCTGGCTGCGGCTGAACTCGAGGGGCCGCACCCGCCGCCACAACAGCCAGGCACCGAGGGTGTAGAGCAGGTACACCGGCACCATCCACCAGGCGAAATACTGGGCAAAGTATTCGCTGCTCTCGGCCAGGTTGGACTCGAACATGATGAAAATCACGCTCTGCGAGAACTGCTGGCCGTAGATGCAGAAGTAGCCCAGGCCGACCAGGGAACAGGCCCACAGCAGCACGCCGATGCTGCCGGCGATCAACCGCGCCCGCGCCGGGAACAACAGCACCGGAATCAGCCAGATGGCACTGAGCAGAAACGCCTGGCGAAAACTGGCAAAGCCGGTGGTGCCGCTCAGCTGGATCAGCAGGTGGGTCACCCCGGAGAAATACCAGAAAAACAGGAACAGCCAGCCCAGGCCCGTCCAATCCCAACGCTGCCGCCCACTCATCACCTGCGCCTGCATAGCACCCACTCTCCGCCCGCTATTGTCGCGTCTACGCCCGTGCAACCTGGTTGCAGCACAGCCATCAGCCGCCATTTTGGCTGGCAGGCTAACCCAGCCCCCGTGAAAACTATGTGAGCCCGCCGCCCCGGCCCAGGCAAATCGCGCGCGAAAAAAAGCCCCCGGCCTTGCGGCAGGGGGCTTTTTCAAACGGGCTAAGGGGTTACTTAGTTGCCGCTTTTCTTGTTAGCGCGGGTGCGCTCGCTTTCGCCAAGAATTTTCTTACGCAGACGGATCGACTTCGGCGTCACTTCACAGAGCTCGTCGTCCTGGATGAATTCCAGGGCCTGCTCCAGGGTGAAACGCACGGGCGGAACCAGGGCGATGGTTTCGTCCTTGCCGGAAGCGCGCATGTTGTCGAGCTTCTTGCCTTTGGTTGGGTTCACGCCCAGGTCGTTGTCGCGGCTGTTGAGGCCGACGATTTGACCTTCGTAGATTTCCTGGCCGTGTTCAACGAACAGCTTGCCACGGGCCTGCAGGGTTTCCAGCGAGTAGGTCAGCGCCTTACCAGTGGCCACCGAGACCAGCACGCCGTTCTGCCGGCCGGACATGTCGCCGGACTTCATCACGTCGTAACGGTCGAAGATCGAGGTCAGGATGCCGCCACCGCAGGTCAGGGTCAGGAACTCGTTACGGAAACCGATCAGACCACGAGCCGGGATGTTGTACTCCAGGCGCACACGGCCTTTGCCATCCGGAACCATGTTGGTCAGGTCGCCTTTACGCAGACCCATTTGCTCCATGATCGCGCCCTGGGATTCTTCCGGCAGGTCGATGGTGACGTTCTCGAACGGCTCGTGCTTAACGCCGTCAACCAGACGGATAATCACTTCCGGACGACCAACGCCCATTTCGAAGCCTTCGCGACGCATGGTTTCGATCAGTACCGAGAGGTGCAGCTCACCACGGCCGGAGACCTTGAACTTGTCGGCGCTGTCGCCTTCTTCAACACGCAGGGCCACGTTGTACAGCAGCTCCTTGTCCAGACGCTCCTTGATGTTGCGGCTGGTGACGAACTTGCCTTCCTTGCCGCAGAACGGCGAGTCGTTAACCTGGAAGGTCATGGATACGGTCGGCTCATCGACGGTCAGCGGCTTCATCGCCTCGACGTTGTTGATGTCGCACAGGGTATCGGAGATGAACAGCTGGTCCATGCCGCTGATGCAGACGATGTCACCGGCGGTGGCTTCTTCTACGTCAACGCGGTGCAGACCGTGGTGACCCATCAGCTTGAGGATACGGCCGTTGCGCTTCTTGCCGTCGGCGTCGATGGCCACCACCGGGGTGTTCGGCTTGACCCGACCACGAGCGATGCGGCCAACGCCGATAATGCCGAGGAAGCTGTTGTAGTCCAGGGCCGAGATTTGCATCTGGAACGGGCCATCGATGTCAACCTGCGGGGACGGCACGTTGTCGACGATGGACTGGTACAGCGGGGTCATGTCTTCAGCCATGTCGGTGTGATCCAGACCGGCAATGCCGTTCAGGGCCGAGGCGTAGACGACTTTGAAGTCCAGCTGTTCTTCGGTGGCACCGAGGTTGTCGAACAGGTCGAAGATCTGGTCCAGAACCCAGTCCGGACGCGCGCCTGGACGGTCAACCTTGTTGATCACGACGATCGGCTTGAGGCCGGCTTCGAAGGCCTTCTTGGTCACGAAACGGGTTTGCGGCATCGGGCCGTCTTGGGCGTCGACCAGCAGCAGCACCGAGTCAACCATCGACATTACGCGCTCAACTTCACCGCCGAAGTCGGCGTGGCCGGGGGTGTCGACGATGTTGATGTGGTAGCCGTTCCAGTTGATCGCGGTGTTCTTCGCGAGAATGGTAATGCCGCGCTCTTTTTCCTGGTCGTTGCTGTCCATCACGCGCTCGTCGTTGAGCTCGTTACGCTCAAGGGTGCCGGACTGGCGCAGGAGTTTGTCTACCAGGGTGGTCTTACCATGGTCAACGTGGGCAATGATGGCGATGTTGCGTAGATTTTCGATCACTTTTGTATCTCGATCAGAGGATTCGGGGTGCTGCCCAGTCTAGGCGGCGAGTATGCAAAACGAGTGACTCAAGCGGCCCGTCGGTCGGGAGGGCGATGGCGAATGCTGCCGCCATTGAGCCCTGGAGTCTTATGCCGGACGATAAACGCGCACATTGGCATGTCCCTCGCTCAGCAGGTGATGGGCATGCAAACGACTCATCACGCCCTTGTCGCAATACAGCAGGTACTGGCGCGTGGCATCCAGTGCCTTGAAGCGGCTGTTGATGGCATAGAACGGCAGCGCCTGAACCTCAACGCCCGCCAATTCCAGCGGTTGATCCTCCACGGCATCGGGATGGCGGATATCCAGCACGATCTGCCCCGGCAGGGCCTCACGCACTTCTTCCACTTGCACATCCTGACCCAACTCATCCATCACATGATCGATCGACACTTGCCGGCTGCGTTGTAACGCACGCTCGAGCACCGCCATATCGAACTGCTGCTCTTCATACTCGACCCGCGGGCGCTTGGCCTTGGTGGTCGGGTTCACCGAAATCACGCCGCAGTATTCGGGCATGTGCTTGGCAAA
>DAITLT010000240.1:0-5415 GCA_036835505.1 Pseudomonas sp. | reverse complement strand
TGGTCGCGCCGTCGCCGAAGTTGCACACCGTGACCTGGCCGCTGTTCTTCAGCTGCGCCGCCCAGGCCAGGCCGTTGGCGATCGGCAGACCGGAGCCGACCACGCCGGTGGTCACCGGCAGGCCAGAGGCCAGGTGGGTGATGTGCATCGGCCCGCCCTTGCCCTTGCAGGTACCGGTGGCGCGGCCCATGAACTCGGCGACGAAGGGCCGCAATGGAATGCCCTTGGCCAGCTGGTCGTGGATGCCGCGGTAGGTGGTGATCACGTAGTCGTCGGAGCGCAGGTTGACCGAGATCGCCGCCGGGATGATTTCCTGGCCGCGGGTCGAGTAGTACGGCGAGGCAATCTGCCCGGCCTTGATCAACTCGATGAAACGGTCGTCGGCGGTCTTGATCAGGTTGGCCCTGCGGTAGATATCCAGCAGCACCGCGGAATCCGGAGATTTGGCCTCAGCCATGGTGACCTCACATGTTCGTGACTTGTTGTGGTGAAAAACCAGGCCCGCGGGCCAGCCATGGGGACAATCTAGAACAAACCCAGACAAAAACCAACAGGTAAGTTTGTTTTTAATAAAATAATCACTCGACCCGCCATACCACCCGCGCTCGAGGTGCGCCAGGTATGGCGATAGCCTTGCGAAAGGCCATGTACCAGCAGTGTGTTGCGTTCAGGCTTCGGCGCTTAAGTGTGAAGGACCTGACCTCGTAGGGTGCGCCGTGCGCACCAGCACCAGCACCAGCGCTGGCTGCAGGCTCTTTGGTGCGCGCCGCGCACCCTACCTATTGCGGCCCTTGCAGGCAGGGCCACTCTTCCCCATGACCAGAGACGTGCAACAGCCCGCAGCGATGCGCCGGGGGTCAAATCACGCCCGGGGGCAGTAGGCTGAATGGGAACGGGATGCACGGGCCTGGCCTGGTGAACGCGTAGCCACCAGGCCTCGATCAGTCGAGGTGCGGATGCTCGACGGTGCCGACGGCAGACACTGTGTACTTACGCACATCCACACTGGGCAGACCGATATCCGCGACCTGCTTCAAGAAGGCGCGGATGTGCGGCGACTTCAAGTGTTCATCGAGGGCGGCGTCGGAGTCCCATTCCTCACTGATCCACAACACGTTGGGGATCTGGATATCGCGGGCAAAGGCATAGACGCGGCAGCCGGCCTCGGCCCGTGTCCGCTCGATTATGTCTGCGACAGCCGCCAGGTAGTCGTCGATGCGGCCGGCTTCTATTTCCAGCCGCGCACTGATTGCAATGAGGCTCATAGCGGTTCCTTACTCTTGCTGTAATGGCCCGAGAGGCAGCTGTGGGTTCAGGTAGTGATCGATCCAGCGATGGAACTCCTGGTTGCCCACCTCGTTGCGGCCGAAGGTGACGTGCTCGTAGGCACCGCTGGCCAACCCCTGCTGGATCTTCAGGCCGAGGCTGTAGTCCTCGGTGTCCACCACCTGTTTGAGCCAGTCCATCATGGTCTCGTTGGCTTGACGCTGCTCCTCGTTCTGCGGCGCCTGGCGGTGGATGAAATGCAGCACGGTACGGTTCTCCCCCACTGTCGGCCCGGGGATCAGCTGGGCAACCTGGGTGATTTCCGGCGCGACGAAAATCGACACGTTGGGGAACAGCGTGCGAACGAAGTCGTAGCCGTTATTTTCATGTCGATGCAGCTGTTGCGGGTCGACCGCGCCCAGCTTGGCTTGCATGTCCTTCTGCGAAAAGCCGATCAGCTGATGCGGGCCGTAGAAATGGAACGCCATCATGTTGGAAAAGGTGCGCTGGTGAATCGTCTCCGGATGCGCCGAGGCGAAGTGATAGCCCTCCAGATAACCGTCGTAGGCCACCTTCCAGTTGGCACCGTAAATTTCACGGTTGCCGCAGTAGTGCCAGTCGGCGAATCCCAGTTGCTCGATGTCCTCGATCATGCCGCCGAGGAAACCGGCGAAATCCACCTCCAGCCCCGGGGTCAGCACGACGAAGATCAGCCCGGCGCGTTCGTAGACCGGCAGTTGGGTCAAGCCCATGGCGGCCTTGTCGACATCGCCGTAGGTGTCCTGTGCGGCGATGCGGATCAGGCTGCCGTCGTTGCCATAGACCCAGGCATGGTAAGGACAGGCGAACTTGTCGCACTTACCGCTGCCTTCGGCCAGTTTCATCGCGCGGTGCGCGCAGACGTTGAACATCGCGCGGACGCTGCCGTCCTTCAGGCGCGTGAGCAGCAGCGGCGTGCCCATCAGGTCGAAGGCCTTGTAATTCCCCGGCAGGGGGATTTCGCCCGACAGCGCGGCGAGGATCGGCAGGCGCTTGAAGATTGCCTCCATCTCACGGTCGAACTGCTGCGGGTCGGTATAGCTCGCCGAGGGAATGCGCAGATTGGCGTCGACCTGGTCGGTGCTGCGGGTCTTGATGTGATCGAGCAAACGCGCGGCGATCCGGTTATGGATTTCTTGTTGTTGTTCCATGGTTTCTCCTCCCGTCGGAGATATTTCGGCAACCTGACCTAAACACTATAGAAACAGATTTGTCTGTTTTTCAAAAGCCTTAACAATCAATAGCTGGTATCGCCGACATCTGCCAGCACCTGCCGCCCTCGCACAGACATCGCTGAGCTGCCAATGCATGAGACTGTCAGCTCAGGGCGCTGGCACGCGCGCCCATGGCGGCCTGCCAGCGAGCTAAATTGACGCACCGCTCGCTGTCGAGCCCCTGCCCGACCTGAGCGCCGAACTGCAGAAAGCAGAACAGCAGCAAATCGGCCACGCTCAAGCGCTCGCCACAAACAAAGGCTTGTGCGCCTAGCTGCTCGTCGAGCCAGTACAGCCCCTCGACAGCGGCCAGCTTGAGCTGATCGGCTGCCTGCGGATAACAAGGCACGCGGTTTTTGAACAGCTCGAAGCCCTCGGCGGCGCGGAACCCAGCAGTCATCGGCTGGACCACCGACTGCTCGACCCGGCGCCACCACATACGCGTTTGCGCTCGCTGCGAGGCTGTCGCACCGATCAGCGGGATGCTGGGAAAAACCTCCTCCAGGTATTCGCAGATCGCCGCGGTCTCGCTGATCACTTGGCCGTCATCGAGTTCGAGAACCGGCGTGGTGCCGGTCGGGTTGAGCGCGAGAAAGACCGCTTGGCGATTTTCGCCGCCGACGATGTCGACCTCGACCGTCGACAACTGGATGCCCTTCTCCGCAGCGAACATGCGTACCAAGCGCGGATTGGGCCCGATCGAACTGTAAAGTTTCATCCACCCTACTCCCTCGGTCAAAGGCTCAGAACTGCACGCGCTTGGTGTAGCCGCCATCGATGACCAGGTTGCTGCCGGTGATGTACGACGCCATCGGGCTGGACAGGAAGACCATCGAGCGCGCCACGTCCTCGACCTTGCCGAAGCGCCCCAGGGGCATTTCCGCCAGGGTCTTGGTGTACAACTCGGGCATCGCTTCCTTGATCGCCGTCCAATTGCCGCCCGGGTACTCGACCGGGCCGGGGCAGATCATATTGACGCGGATGTTCTTCGCCGCCCACAGCTGCGACAGCTGCTTGCCGTAGGTGATGATCGCCGCCTTGATGGCATTGAACGCCTGCGGGTAGATGAAGGTTTCCACCGCCGCGGTGCTCGACATCAGGATCACCGAGCCTGCATCGCTGGCGCTCAGCGCCTCTTCAAGCATCTGGCAGCCGGTCACCGCGCCCATCATGTCGAGGCGGAAACTCATATCCCAATCCATGGTGCCCTGGGCGCCCGAGGAACTGGCGTTGTGGATGAAGATGTCGCAGCCGCCCAGACGCGCCACCGCCGAATTCAGCCAGGCCTCGTAGGCCGCGCCGTCGTTCATGTCGAAGGCATCGCCGTAGACCGCGCCGCCATACACCTGCAGCGCCTTCACCGTGTCCGCGACGCGCTGGGCATCGCGGGAGAAAAAGGCGATGTCGCAGCCTTCTTGCGCATAAAGCTCCAGCGCGGCCCGGCCGATGCCGCGACTACCGCCGTTGATGATGACTTTTTTCCCGCGAAGTCCGAGATCCATTGAGCTAGCTCCTCATCGTAATTTGATCGACCGACGCACGCCGGACAGGGTTAATTCGCAGGCTGATCGAGGCGTGCCGCCCAGTTCAGGCCGCGACGCAGCAATTCATGGAACGTTGGGTGGTCCCAGGCGCAGCGATCGACCTGCGGCCAGAAATCCATCAGCGGGCGCAAGTCGTAATGGCCGCGACAATGGCCGAGGGTCAGGTAGAGCACGGCGCCCTTGCCCAGGGGCCGCAGATAGAGCACCGGATGGCGCTGGGCCGGCCACTGGTCACGGACGAAACCGGGGGTTTCGCCCTCGAACGCGGTATCCAGCAGCACCTCGACCTCGGCCGTCATGTCCATCAGGTAGCGCTCGTCGGTCACCTCGAAAGGCTCGATGCCGCGTACCAGCGGGTGCTCGGGCTTGGCCACGTCGACACAGAACGGGCCGATCGGTGGATGCGCGGCGAATTGCGAGCCGAGCGTTGTCATCAAATGCGGCGCCCAGGCGGGGGTATCCACCAGGCCGTTGTCGAGAAAGCGCAGAATCGAGTTGGTGCCATGCAGCGCATACCAGCGCCCGCCCTGCTCCAACCATTGGCGCAGGGCGATCTGCTGCTCCAGGCTGGGGATGACCTCGCAGGTGTAGGTCAGCAGAAAGTCAGCGGCGCGAATGGCCTCCAGATCCCTGTAGTCCTCGAACACGCGCACGCGGATGCGCTGGTTTTCGCCGAGCAGCTTGAGCAGTTGCAGACGAGCGAAATCGATATCGTGGTAGTTTCCGGCCGCCACAAGAACACAATCAATTCTGCCTGTTTGTTTAATTTCCATGTCGACACCCTGTTCCATGACTAATCCTCAGGCGCTGGCTGTTGCAGCCAGCGCCTTTGCCACCGCGGCCCCTACATCGGCACGGGTCGGATTACCGCGCAGCAGCAGACCACCATTGATCTGCAGGTTTTCACCGGTCATGAAACATTCATCACTGGCCAGCCACACGGCGGCCGCGGCGATATCGGCCTTGGTACCGATACGGCCCAGCGGATAGCGCCCGACGAAACACTCACGCACCCCCGGCGTGGCCAGCGCCTCTACCGTCATCGGTGTTTCGGTCAACCCCGGCGAAATCGAATTGGCGCGGATACCGCGGCTGCCGAACTCGTTGGCCACGCACCTCAGCACATGATCGATGCCGGCCTTGGTGCCGATGTAGGCGGCGTAGTTCTCGATCACTGCCTGGGTAGTGGCCGAGCCGATCTGGATGATCGAGCCACCGTCGCGCATGACCTCGATCACGGCCTGGAAGAACAGGAAAGGCCCCTTGAACTGCAAGCTGGTGATCTTTTCCAGGTCGTCCTCAGTGGTTTCCAGAAAGCCCTTGCTCAGCCCCCAGCCCACGCTATTCACCGC
>DAITLT010000239.1:0-5417 GCA_036835505.1 Pseudomonas sp. | reverse complement strand
GAAGAACAACAGCCTGCGCTGCATGATCGGCAACGGCCTGCGCCCCTCGATCTGGGCCGAGTTCAAGGCGCGCTTCGGGGTCGAGAAGATTGCCGAGTTCTATGCCTCCAGCGAGGGCAATATCGCCTTCACCAACGTCTTCAACTTCGACAACACCGTCGGCTTTACTCCGGCTACCTTCGCCATCGTCCGCTACGACCTGGACAATGACCGGCCGCTGCGTAACGCCAAGGGCTTTCTGGAAAAGGTCGCGGCCGGCCAGCCCGGCCTGCTGATCAGCGAAATCAGCAAGAAATTTCCCTTCGACGGCTACACCGACCCGGCCAAGAGTGAGGCGGTGATCCTGCGCGACGTATTCAAAAAGGGCGATGCCTGGTTCAACACCGGCGATCTGATGCGCGACATCGGCTGCAAGCACGCGCAGTTTGTCGATCGCCTGGGCGATACCTTCCGCTGGAAGGGCGAGAACGTTTCCACCACCGAAGTGGAAAGCGTGCTGGGCGGCTTTCCAGGGGTGGAGGATGCGGTGGTGTATGGCGTGGCCATCAACGGCTGCGATGGTCGTTGCGGCATGGCGGCGCTGCGTTTGGCCGCGGGCGCGAGCCTCGATCCCCAGGCCCTGGCGCAGTATCTGGATGGCCAGTTACCGGCCTATGCCGCGCCGCTGTTTATTCGCCTGCTCAGCGAGCTGGAAACCACCGGCACCTTCAAATACAAGAAGAACGACCTCAAGCAAGTGGCCTACGACCCGACGCAAACCGACGACCCGCTGCTGGTACGCGTGCCCGGTGCGGCGCAGTTCCAGGTGCTGGATCAGCCACTGTGGGCGCGCATCGAGGCCGGCGAGTTGCGCTTTTGAGGCGTGCCGCTACTGGCGAAATTCGAAGTTGAGTTGGGCGCCGTCGACCTTGTCCAGGAAGTTGTCCGACTCCAGTTTCTCGCGGTCCAGGTCATTGGTGATCAGCTTGCCGCTGAGCTGAAAGGCCGAGGGCGCGGCCGGTTTTTTCTCAAACAGCGGCGGCAGCAGGCGTGGCCGGGGCACGATGTCAGGGATCGGTTGGCCCGGCTGCAGTTGCTCGACCAGCTCGCGGGGCAGGCTCAAATCGAGAGGCAGCGGGGCCAGCGTCTGCCTGGCCGCGCTCGATTTGCCCGCCGGCTTGCGGGTCACCGGCTTAGGCGCCGCTGCCGGCTGGGCAGGCGCAGGCACAGGCACAGACGGCGGAGCTGGCGCATCGGGAGCGGCATCCGCCAGCTCAGGGGCGGCAGGGGCCGTGGTGGGGGCTGCGGGCGCTGGACTGTCCGGCGTATCGCAGCCACTCAGGCACAGCAGCAAGGCCATCAGGCAGTAACGGAGCATGTGCGGCGCACGCCAGGCCAAAGCGCCATGCTCGCCGCCAGCCTGCGCGCTGGCAAGCACCGGTATCCGTACAGGGCTGCTCAACTGCCGCCAGCCTCCTGACACAGCTGGGTGGCGAGCATGCCCAGGGTCATGATCGCCCGCTCCACCTCACGGCTCCACGGCAAGCCACAACTCAGGCGCAGGCAGTGGTTGAACTGCTCGGTGTTGCTGAAGATGCCGCCGGGGACGATGCTGATGCCGTGCTGCAAGGCCCGCACATGCAGCTCCTTGCAGTTGACCGCCGCCGGCAAACTCAGCCAGAGGGTGAAGCCGCCATTCGGCCGGGTCATCTGCGTGCCCTCCGGGAAGTGCTGCTGCACCGCCAACTGGAACGCGGTGAGGTTCTTGCGGTACTCCTGGCGGATATGCCGCAGGTGACGGTCGTAGCCGCCGTTTTCCAGATAAGCAGCCACGCCCATCTGGGTCACGCTGCAGGCCGAGTAGGAGCTAAACGTTTGCAGACGCTGGATGGCCTGCTGGTATTTGCCGGCAATCACCCAGCCGATGCGCGCCCCCGGCGACAGGGTTTTCGAGAAGCTTGAGCAATACACCACCCGCCCCTGCTGATCGAAGGCCTTGAGGGCACGACTGGCGCCCTCGTCAAACATCAGCTCGCCGTAGATGTCGTCCTCAATAATCTGCAAATCATGGCGCTCGGCCAGGCGCAGCAGCTCACGCTGACGCGCTTGCGGCAAGGTGCCGCCCAGGGGGTTGCTGACCCGAGCAGTCAACACCAACGCCTTGATCGACCACTGGCTGGCCGCCAACTGCAAGGCCTCCAGGCTGATGCCGGTGTTGGCGTCGCTGGGGATCTCGATGACCTTCAGGCCCAGCAGATCGGCCACCTGCAGCAAGCCGTAATAGGTCGGTGACTCAACGGCAATCAGATCACCCGGCTGGGTCATTACCCGCAGGGTCATGTGTACCGCGTCGGTGCAGCCATGGGTGATCACCACGTCGGCCGGGGCCACCGCCACGCCAGCATCGCGCATGCGAATGGCGACCTGGCGACGCAAGGGTTCATGACCTGGGCTGAACATATAACCAAAGGCCTGGGAGCCATGAAAACGGGTGACCTTGGCCACCTGCTGCTGCAAGGCACGCACCGGCAGATAAGAGCTGTGTGGTACGGCGGCGCCGAGTGGCAATACACCCTCGGTGCGCGATTCGCTGAGTACCTGGCTGATGATGCTGCTGCGGGTCACCAGCGCCGGGCCTTCAACCCTGGCAATCTCCGGCGTCTGGGCAGTCAGCGCGGCGCTCTGATGGACATAAAAGCCCGACTGCGGACGCGCCCGGATCAGGCCCTGGTCCTCCAGATTGGCGTAGGCCTGCAACACCGTGGCATGGCTGACACTCATCTGCGCACTCAGCTTGCGCACCGACGGCACCCGCTCGCCAGGCTGATACACGCCACGGCGAATATCCTCGGCCAGTTGCTGGGCGATGCGCTGATAGAGCAACAGATTGGTCATGGTTGCAGGTCCGCTAAATTGAACCGATACAGTAACAAAGCCGGCAGTCACTGAACCGGCACAGTTACCAACATAGTCGACGATACAGCACAGTTCTCAATCCAGGGCCGCAGGCGCAATAAAAAAGCTTATGTACCGGTTATATGTTGAGGCCTGTGGCCGGCCGATGTTTGGGGCGCGGTCATTCGCAGGGTGGGTTAGCGGTGCGGGCGCCGGTGGCTTGCATCACCGCGCAAGCAGCCACCGCGTAACCCAGCATGCGGCTTGCCGGTTGAGCGCCATGGTGGGTTACGGCGCGGTTGGGTTTTGCGTTGTTGACAGGCCGTGGTTCGCGCCTAACCCACCCTACAAAGCTCCGTGCAACAGGTAACTGAGACAGAGCCATAAAAAACCCCGGCGCCTTGCGGCGGCCGGGGTTTTGTTTGTCCGCGGGTTTAACGTGCCGGGCTGAGCTGGCCCTGGTCGTCGGAGAAGACGATTTCTACCCGGCGATTCTGCGCGCGACCGCGTTGCGAGGCGTTTTCCGCCAGCGGGTAAGCTTCGCCGTAGCCCACCACCTGCAGGCGCTGCTTGTTGACCCCGAGGTCTTCCAGCACATTGGCCACTTCCTGGGCGCGCTCGCGAGACAGCGCCAGGTTGGAGGGCTGGTTGCCCTGATTGTCGGTATAGCCCTCGATACGCACGATACGTCGCGGGTTGAGCTGAAGAAATTGCACCAGCTTCAGCACCGTGCGATTGGCCGAGGCATTCAGGCTGGCCTGGGCCGGCTCGAACAGCACATCGCCCAGGGTCATCACCAGGCCGCGTTCGCCCTGATTACGGGTCAGGCTGACCATTTGCTCATCCTGCGCCTGGCCCTGCTGCTGCACACTGAGCAACTTGGCATCACGCAAGGCCTGCTGCAGGCGCTGACGCTCGCCCTCCAGCTTGGCAATGTGCGCCTGATTAACCAGCAACTGGCTGCTCTCACTGGCGATGTCGCTGTAGCGCTGGCTCAGGTAGGCGTAGTGGATGACATCCTCGCTGCTGCCCCAGTAACCGGCATAACGGTCGGCGCGGGCCAGTGACTCGCCAGCGCGAAGCACGTCCTTGGGCGAGTTGCGCAGCACCTCGGGCGCTTCCTTGACCTTGTAGAAGCTGACGCGGGCCGCCTCCAGAGCGCTTTCACTACGCTGCTGATCAGCACAGCCGGCGAGCAGCATGACGACGGCGCAGAGGCTCGACAGACACAGGGCTGGGCGATTCATTGCAGATCCCCCAGTTGCTTGCGCAGGCGGGTGATGCGCGCCTGCAGCTCGACCAGTTGTGCCTGGCTCTTGGCCGTCAGCACGCGCGACTCGGCCAGGCGGGCGTCCAGCTCAGCCTGCTCGGCCAGCACGCGGGCACGTTTGTAATCCTGCTCGGCCATGTTCTTCTGCGCACGGGCCAGTTGCTGCTCGGCCAAGCGCATCTCGGCCACCTGCTCGGTGGCGCCCACGGCGCGCGCCTGGACCAGCGCCTGCTCGCTCAAGCGCAGCTGTTCGTTGGGCACGGGGTCAACCGCGCAGCCGGCCAGGGCCAGACTCAAGGCGAGAATGCAGTGATGTCGATTACGCACAGAAACTTCCTACTGGATCGGGGTGTCAACGGCCGGCGCCTGCTGCGCTTGCCAGCGCGCCATATTGGTGTGCAGCACGGCTGCAGGCACGCCTGAGGCGAGCAATTCTGTCATCTTTTTCGCCAACTGTCCGCGCAGCCACGGCTCATTGCACGCCGAGTTATGGGACAGGCCCAGGAACAACCCCTGACTCATCAGCGCAGTCGGCAAGGCTTGCAACTGCTCGGTCAAACCCAGCTGGGCGAGAGCCAACTGCCCGCCATCACGCGGCGCCAGCAGATAGTCGTACTGTCCCTGGGCCAGGGCTTGCAGGGCCTGGGGCAGCTCGGTCTGGGCGGAGAGATTAAGGTTGTCCTTGGCAAAGGCAGCAAAGCCTGAGGTGTCGGGTACCTGGCGAAGATCGGCGCCTTTATAGCCGCGCAGGCTGCCCCAGTCGTTGTACACCAGAGGCTGCTCACGGCGCACCCAGACCAGCGTATCGTCCGACCAGGGCGCCGGATACACGTAATCCAGCTGCTCCAGCTGGGACAGGGTCAGCGGCGTATCCAGGAGCAGGTCCATGCGCCCGGTGCGTACCTCATCCTGGGCGGCCGCCCAACTGCCAGTGTCGAGCACGGCAATCTCAATCCCCAGCTCACGCCCCAGATGTTGCAGCAAATCGACACTGGCGCCTTGCAGTTGCGGCGGATGCTGCGCATCGCGCCACAAATACGGCGGCGACTGCGGGTTGCCAGTGGCCAGCAAACGCTCGCACTTGCCAACGGCCAGCACGCTTGCCGGTAAACACGCCACGGCAGCCAGCAACACGGCGCAGATAAACCGCTGATTACTCATATACAGCATCCCGACAAATCATTGGTTGGGGCACGCAAACCATCCACGCGCCTGTGTTAGGGTCTGTTCCCGTTTCATCGCGAGCCGCGTTGCTGCGAGAAATGGTCCCCGG
>DAITLT010000238.1:0-5426 GCA_036835505.1 Pseudomonas sp. | reverse complement strand
CCTGTCGATTCCGACCCTGGGCGCCACCGGCTTTGGCTATCAGGTCGCCAAGCAGTTTGGCCACAACCTGCTGCCGACCCGCGCAGGCCTGGTGCCCTTCAGCATTACCGAGCCGCAACTAAAAGCTCTGTGCGCCGAGCTGTCCGGCACCTCGGTGGAAGACTGCCTGGTCAGCTGCAACGGCCAGAGCTTCAAGGAAAACATCCTGTTTACCCACCGTGGCTTAAGCGGCCCGGCGATCCTGCAGATTTCCTCCTACTGGCAACCTGGCGACACCATCAGCATCGACCTGTTGCCACACCTCGACCTGCCGCAGTGGCTGGCCGAGCAACAGGCCGAACGGCCCAACAGCGAGCTGAAGACCCTGCTCACCGAGCGCTTCACCAAGAAGATGGCCGGCTTGCTTTGCCAGCAGTGGTTCGTCTCCAAGCCGCTCAAGCAATACAGCCCCAGTGAGCTGAACGCGATCGCCGAGCAGCTCGGCAACTGGACCCTGGTGCCGGCGGGCACCGAGGGCTACCGCACCGCCGAGGTGACCCTGGGCGGCATCGACACCCGCGAGGTGTCGTCGAAAACCATGGAGTCGCAGAAGGCGCCGGGGCTGTATTTCATCGGCGAAGTGCTGGATGTCAGCGGCCACCTCGGTGGCTTCAACTTCCAGTGGGCCTGGGCCTCGGCCTACGCCGCCGCGCAGTTCGTCTGAACCGCCACGCCCGCTTTGGATAAGCGCCTGCGCACGAGCTGGCAGGGCTATATTGATGACTCCAGCCGCAAGCTCAGGATTGCGCTGCGCCCCTGAGCCCGCGCCCCTCACTGCAAAGGAGGCATCATGGAAGGCCCCACTCACGACCTCAACGCCCTGTGCCAGCAACTCGGCCTGCCGAGCGAGCCGGAGGCGCTGCAAGCCTTTATCAGCCAGCACTCACCCCTGGCGGAAACCATTAAGCTGGCCGACGCGCCGTTCTGGAGCCCTTCGCAGGCAACATTCTTGGGCGAGCAATTGCACAAGGATGCCGACTGGGCCGAGGTGGTCGACCAACTCAATCTGTTGTTGCGCCGGCCGCGCTAAAACGCGGATTTCCCCCGCCAGCCGATTGCCAGTCACCGTCGGCCCATCTACCGTCAGGGCATACCGCCACCGAGGGCTTGCCGTGACTGCACCACGCATCGATTCACCCCTGCCCATCAGCGAGCCACCGCAGGTGCGCGAGTTCCGCCAGATTCTGGTCTGGCCCCTGCAACTGCTTCCGGCGGTCAATGCCAGCGGCGCTCGCCTATCCCGCGCCGAGCTGCACCAGCACCTGTGTAGCGCTGGCTGGCAGACGGCGAGCAGCGCCTTTGCCGGCGATCCCCAGCACTTCAGCGAACGGCATTACAAGGAATTCGTCTCCTTTCTGCCCCACGCACAGCGCTTTCTCTACGGGGAAAGCCGCGCCCGGCCAGGCGCCAACCCGGATGGCGAGGCAGCCCTGCGGGCCTTTCGCCGGCACGACATTCAGCGCTTGCGGGTGGTACTGCGCGAGGGCATGCCGGCCTTGCTGTTGCGCGTAGTCCGCATCGAGCTGAGCCTGCTGGACGATGTCGATGCGGCCATGCTGCAGGTCGAGTTGCACACCCAGGATCTCAGCCTGGAAGTTGCCCACGATCTGCTTTACCGTTTCGGTCGCGCCTATCCCACCGGCTGGGACGAGGACGGCAGCGGCATACACAACGCCCTGCAGGTGCAATGGCTGGATGCCGACGGCCAGGTGCTGGCCAGCTCGGATGCCGACCAGCGCGAGCGTTTTCTCGACTTTGCCGTGCAACACCGCGCGCCAACCATCGCCGCGCACTGGGCCTTTCTCCTCCAGCCGCTGGCCCTGGACCCGACCAGCACGCCCGACGTGCTGCGCTTTCGCCAGATCGAATACCACCGCATGCCGCTGCTGGCCTACCTGGCCCTGGACAACCCGCGGGCCCTGACCGCGGAAAACTGGGTGCGCCTGGGCCTGGTCGCCACCCTGCACCCCAACGAGGCGCTGCCGCTGCACAGCCCCGAGGTGCGCGAGTTCGAGGCGCGCTACTGCTATGACCGCTACTGGAGCAACACCCAGGCCGGGCCCAACACCCGACTGCTCTGCAGTGGCCGCGCGCTGCTGTTGATCGGCGACGCCAATTCCGCGTTCTTCCTCAATGCCGAGCGCGGCATGCTCGCCCAGTTTCGTCATCAGTACCGCTTGCTGTTTCTGGTCAACCACTTCCACCGCGCCACCCTGCTGCTCTATTCGCAACTGCTGGCCGATGCGATCCAGCGCCTGGATGTGCGCTCGCCCGACTCGATCCGCCGCTTCAAACGCCGTATCCGCGCGAGTTTCGAGGCCTTCCTGCGCTTCACCCACCGCTACTGGTTCCACGAGTTGTCGGAGATTGCGCACCTGCAAGCGGTGTATCGACTGTGCGCCACGCGCCTGGGCAACGACACCTTGTATGCCGAGATCAAGGGCGAGATCCGCGAGATGGTCGACTACCTCGACAGCGACGCCCAGCGCCGCCAGTCGACCACGGTGATGCGCCTGACGGTGGTCACCACCCTGAGCCTGGTGGGCACCGTGGCCACCGGCTTTCTCGGCATGAATATCTTTGCCGATGCCGAAGAGCCCTTGCTGCAGCGCACCCTGTTGTTTATCGGCGCGCTACTCGGCACCGGGGTACTGACCGCCTATGCGGTGATCAAGTCGAAACGCCTGGCCGACTTGCTCGATGCGCTTTCCGACGAAAGCCTGGGCGCCGGCCAGCGCCTGCGAGCGATCTTCGGCGCCTGGCGACGCCAGCCGTAAGCGGATTGGCGGCCCTCAGCGCAGGGTCGCGGCAATCGCCTCGATGGCCTCGGCATGGCTGACCAGCAGGGTCAGTTCGCCGCTGTCGCTGAGCGCGTCCAGCGGGATCGGCAGCTTGGCAAAGGCGGCCAGGGCCTGCAGGGGTGGCAGGTCATGGGTGCGACCGACGGCCTTGATCCCGTGAAACAGGCTGAGGTTGACCAGATCCAGCAACTCCACCTCGGGGCAACCGCGGTAGCTCCAGTCGCCGGCATGGCGGATGACCTTGATATAGGCCTCGTCCACCGCCCACTTCTTCAGCACTATCACCCCCAGGGAGCGGCTGTATTCGCGGCACAGCTTGTAATACTGCTCGGCACTGGGGATCTCGTCGGCCTGCTTGAACGCCGACAGCACCGCCAGGGTGCCGACCTCGCTGAGCAGGCTGGCCAGCAACGCCTGGTCGGGCGCGATATGCCCCACCGTGCGGGCCAGAAAGGCGCTGACGCTGGCCTTGCGCACCAGGCGCTCCCAGGCTTCGACAAACAGCTTCTTGTGTGCCGGACTGTGCAGGGTAAACAGGCTCTTGACGCTGTGGGCCATGGTTAGCCGATCGACCTGGGCCAGGCCCAGCACGCGCAACACATCGAGCAGGCTTTTCGGCGGCTGCTGGGTGCGCAGCAGGGCGCTGCTGGCGTACTTCATCAGGATCGCGCTGAGGGCCGGGTCACGGCTGATCAGGCGACTCAACTGCAGCAGAGTCACCTCGGGGTCGCTGAGGGCGCGGCGAATGTCCAGGGTGATGGTCGGCAGGCTGGGCAATTGCTCCTCGCCGCTCATCAACTGGGTGACGACCTGCCGATAGATGGCGTAATCGGATGCGGCTTCAGTCACAACAAAATCCCTGTTGGCAGGCATTGCTTCTAGGTTAGCGCAGGCGCCGGCAAATCACGCCAGGTCAGGTACAGGCGGGTGTCGAACTCCAGTTGCCGATAACCCGGCAACATGTGCTCGCACAGCTGATAAAAGGCCTTGTTGTGCTCCTGCTCCTTGAGGTGAGCCAGCTCATGCACCACGATCATCTGCAGAAACTCCGGGGCCGCCTGCTTGAACAGCGCGGCCACGCGGATTTCCTTCTTGGCCTTGAGCTTGCCGCCCTGCACCCGCGAGATGCTGGTGTGCAGGCCGAGGGCGCGGTGGGTCAGGTCCAGGCGGTTATCGAACAGCACCTTGTCGATATTCGGCGCGTTGCGCAGGTGCTCCTGCTTGAGGGCGACGGTGTAGGCGTACAGCGCCTTGTCGCTCTGCACCTGATGGTGCTCGGGGTAGCGCTGCTGCAGATAGGCGCCCAGGCGCTGCTCATCAAGGAGTTGCTGGACTTGCTGGAGCAAGGCCGGCGGATAACCCTGGAGGTATTTCAAAGCAGCCATAAACAACCCGTGCCAAACCGTGGCCGGGCAGTTTACCTTGGGGCGCGGGTCGGCGCCTGATCGAGGAACACCAGCAACAACCCATACCGACGCGGGCCAAACAGATGGCGCAGCAACGCGGCGCACGATGAAACCTCAACAAACCCCAGGCTTTAACAATGAATAAGAAAAACGCCCTCCTCACCGCCCTGGCCGTCGGCGCCCTGCTGAGCCTGGGCGTGCTTGTCGGGCCAAGGGTCGAAATCGACACCCAACTGGCCAGCGCAACGCTACCGGCCGATCTGGATGCCTACCTGGCGCAGGGCGAGGCCGGTTACCCGGACATCACCCCCGGCGCGGAAAAAACCATCGTCTGGGCCCATGCCGATAAACGTAAAACCGCCCTGGCGGTGGTCTATCTGCATGGCTTCTCCGCCAGCCGCCAGGAGACGGCACCGCTGAGTGACGAAATCGCCCAGCAACTCGGCGCCAACCTGTATTACCCGCGCCTGACCGGTCACGGCCGCAGCGGTGCAGCCATGGCCGAGGCCAGCGTCAATGCCTGGCTCAACGACACCGAGGAGGCCCTGCAGATCGGCCAGCGCCTGGGCGAACGGGTCATCGTGATTGCCACCTCCACCGGCGCCACCCTGGCCACTTGGCTGGCCACCCAGGCGCACAGCGACAAGGTGCTGGCCTATGCGCTGATCTCGCCCAACTTTGCCCCCAAAGACCCCGCCGCCCAGGTGCTCACCTGGCCCTGGGCCAAGGATTTTGTGCCGCTGCTGCTGGGCGCCGAACACCAGTGGCAACCGCGCAATGCCGAGCAGGCGCGCTACTGGAGCCATCGCTACCCGGTGCAGGCGCTGCTGCCGATGATGGGCCTGGTGGAGTACGTGCGCGAGCTGCCGCTGGAAAACATCCAGGCGCCGCTGCTGGTGCTCTACTCGCCGGAAGACCAAGTGGTCAGCGCCGCCGCCACCGAGCAGGCCTTCGCCCGCATCGGTTCGCCGCACAAGCAATTGCTGGCCCTGACCGACACCCAGGACGACTCCCACCATGTACTGGCCGGACGAATTCTCTCGCCGCGCGATACACCACGGGTGAAGGCGGCGATTCTGCAGTTTCTCAACCCCCTGCTCGACGCCCAGCCCTGAGGTTGTCCAGTTAAGGTGCGACAGAGGTAGCCCGGATGAAATCCGGGAAGGAATTGGCAGGATAA
>DAITLT010000237.1:972-5433 GCA_036835505.1 Pseudomonas sp. | reverse complement strand
AAGAGTGCGCAAATCGAATCCGCCTGCCGCAAGCCGTCCTGCGTGTTCCCTGGGATCTGCGAAAACCTCAATACCAACCACGACTCGCTGATCGAGCTGTACCGCAAGGCGCGCGCCCTGCCTGGGGTGAAGAAGATTTTGATCGCCTCGGGCCTGCGCTACGACCTCGCCGTGGAGTCGCCGGAGTACGTCAAGGAGCTGGTCTCCCATCATGTCGGCGGCTACCTGAAAATCGCCCCGGAGCACACCGAGGCCGGCCCGCTGAGCAAGATGATGAAGCCCGGCATCGGCACTTACGACAAGTTCAAGCGCCTGTTCGAGAAGTACAGCAAGGAGGCGGGCAAGGAGCAGTACCTGATTCCGTACTTTATCGCCGCCCACCCAGGCACCACGGACGAGGACATGCTCAACCTGGCCCTGTGGCTCAAGGGCAATGGTTTCCGTGCCGATCAGGTGCAGGCTTTTTATCCCTCGCCAATGGCCAGCGCCACGGCCATGTACCACTCGGGCAAGAACCCGCTGCGCAAGGTCACCTACAAGAGCGACGCCGTGGCCATCGTCAAGAGCGAGGCGCAGCGCCGTCTGCACAAGGCCTTCCTGCGCTATCACGACCCCAAGGGCTGGCCGTTGCTGCGCGAGGCGCTGCTGCGCATGGGCCGTGGCGACCTGATCGGCCCAGGCAAGCAGCACCTGATCCCGCTGCACCAGCCGGCCAGCGACAGCTACCAGAGTGCCCGGCGCAAAAACTCCACACCGGCCGGCAGCCACAAGGTTGGCAAGGACGCCGGCACGCGCATCCTCACCCAGCACACCGGCCTGCCGCCGCGGGCCAGCGATGCCGGCAACCCCTGGGACAAGCGCGAGCAGGCCAAGGCCGCGGCCCTGGCGCGCAATAAGGCCGCGGCCAAGGAGCGTAGCGAGGCGCACAAGGGGCCGAAAAAAGGCCCCAAACGCCCGCCTGCCGTGCCGCGCTAACGGCCTGTGAGCTTATTCGCCCTGGGCGCTGTCGGCGTGGAAGGCGAAGGTGTTGCGCCCGTCCCGCTTGGCCGCGTACATGGCGCGGTCGGCATGCTGGATCAGGCGCTCGGCACTGTCGCCGTCCTGCGGATAGCAACTGACGCCAATGCTGGCGCGAATGTTCAGCTCCTGGCCGTCGATGCGCAGGCTGGTCTGAAAGCGCTCATGTAGCTTGCAGACGATGCGCTGAATGTCCTGGGACTCTTCCAGCACGTTAAACAAGATGACGAACTCGTCGCCGCCCAGGCGCGCCACCGTGTCCACCTCGCGGGTGGCCGAGCGCAACAGGCGCGCCACCGCCTTGAGCACCTCATCGCCACGGGCGTGGCCGTGGCGGTCGTTGATTTCCTTGAAATAGTCCAGGTCGATAAACAGCAGCGCCAGTGGCTGCTGGGTGCGCTTGGCGCTGCTGATCGCCTGCTGCAGGCGCTCGAAGAACATCCGCCGGTTGGGCAGGCCGGTCAGCGGGTCATGCTGGGCCAGGTGGTCGAGGGCGTTGCGGCTCTGGTTGAGCTGGTTGAGGTGTTCGACGATTTCCTCCTGCATCGCCTGAAAGCTGCGCGCCAGCTCGCCCAGTTCATCGCGCCGCTGCAGCGGTAATGGGCTGAAGCTGCGCTCTTTGGAGAAGCGCTGGATGGCCTGCATCATCTCCTGCAGCGGCCGGGTCAGGGCGCGCGCGGCGAGGGCCGAGAGCAACAGGCTGAGCAGACTGAGGATGGCCACGAGCTTGGCGATGGCCCAGCCCAGCAGGCCAATATCGCGGGTGATCAGCTCGGCGGGCTGGGACAGGCCGAGGATCACCTGGCGTTTGCCGGCATCATCATCCAGTGGCAGGCGGACAAAGGCACTGATCAGTTCGCGCTCGGCGTGGGGGTTGTGGTGGGTGCTCACCAGGCTGCTGCGACTGCCGTCCAGCAGGCTGGCGAGCGAGTCGAAATAACTCTGCAGGAGGATGCGCTGACCGCGGTCGAAACCGAACGTCAGGCTGGCGTCGGGGTGGATGAGAATGTCGCCGGCTTCGTTGCTCAGGTACACCTGGTAGTGGGCGGGCAGGTCGGCCTTGAGCTGCTGGAACAAGCGATTGAGGTCGATGTTCAGCACGATCAGCGCGTGGCCTGCGCTGCTGGCAGGGCCAATGGTGGGGCCGGAGATGATCAGGCTCGGCTTGTCCTGGGCCGAGTGGGTGCCGTGCTCGTGGTTGATCACGATCGGCGACAGGCGCACCTGGCTGGGCTGCAGGCTTAGGGCTTCGAACACGTAAGGGAAGTGGGCCTTCTCTTGTAACTGGCGGCCGCGCACGCGCAGCAACTGCTGGCCGTCACGCTCTACCCGAACGCGCTCGCGGCCATGCTCGGTGCGGCCGATCAGGCGAATCTGCAGGTATTCGGGGTGTATCTTGAGCAGGCTGGTGAAGGTTGCCGCCAGCCCATCCTCGGCCTCCTGGCTGGCCGGCGACGGGGCGTCGAGCTGACGGCTTGGCGCCAGGCTGGCGAGCAGGCGCACATCCTGGCTGGCTCCGGCCAGGCTGGCCTGCAGGCTGCGCCCGAGCACCTGAGTGGCGGTCAGCAGATCGCGCTCGGCGGCCTGCAGGAGCATGCTCCGGCTGCTGTTGTAGGCGTAATAGCCGGTCAGGCCGCTGATCAGGATGCCGAACACGGCCAGCAGGCTGGCGAGCTTGAAACGTATGCTGAAGGTCATGGCGTATCCAGGGCCGGCAGGCTGTCGCCGGAGCGAATCCGCGCCCACAGATGGGCACGCCGGGCGGCGTCTTCGACCGGTTCAAGCCAGACGATTTGGTCCTGGTTGCTGCTTTGCGCGGGGGCCTCCAGGGTATTGGCCAGGCCCTGGCGGCGGGTCAGTTCGCGGCTGATCCGCGGCTCCAGGGTGAAGTTGATCCACTGCTGCGCCAGGTGCGGGTTCTTCGCGCCGCGGCTGATGGCCCAGCAGTCGAGCCAGGCCAGGGCGCCTTCCTTGGGGATCACATAGCCTACATCGGCGCCGGCATCCTGCAGCAGCTTGAGTTGCTGGCGCCCATAGTTGGCGTAGAGCAAGGCAATTTTGTGGTTGCGAAACAGGCTGACCGATTCTTCCGGCAGGTTGTAGAAGGTCAGCACGTTGCGGCGTAACTCGATCAGCTTGGCGTTGACTGCGGCAAAATCCTGATCGGCAATCTGGAAGGGCGCGCCGCCCAGGAGCAGACGGGTGATCGAATAGTTGTGGCTGCTGCCGTCATAGGCCAGGACCCGGCCCTGGTAGCGCGGGTCCCACAGGCTGGCCAGGGAGTCGGGCGGGCTGGAGAACTGCTGACGATCGTAGATCAGGCCCATTTCCGCATAGGTGTAAGGGATGGCATAGGTGGCCGCGCCCTGGGTGATGCCGGGAATGCTCTGCAGGTTGCGAAAACGCCAGAGCTGGCGCCGGGTGTTGGGGATGTCGCCGGCCTGCAGCGGTTGCACCAGTTGCGCCTCGATGTAGTGCTGGATCTCGGCGGTGTTGGCGGCAAACACGTCGTAGTTGCCGCCCTGGTTGCGGCTCAGTTGCTCGCGCAGGTTGTCGTCATTGCTGACCAGGCTGACGTCCACCTTGACCCCGTAGCGCTCGGCAAATTCCTGCACCAGGTCGCTGTCGGCATAACCGGGCCAGGTCAGGATGCGCAGCGTCTCCTCGGCCAGCAGCGGCTGGCTGGCCAGGCAGCAGGGGAGCAGGCACAACAGGCGGCGCAGCAGACCGCTAATCGGCAATGGCAGCATGGGCAAGACCAACAGTGGGCAGGTTCTTGCAGTCTATACGGTGTTTTCCCAGGCACGCCAAAAGCCGCCCCGCTTGCCGTTAAACGTGCGCCCCGCGGGCCGCGCCAGAGCCATGCTCGCCGCGCAGAATTTGCGCCACATGCTAGCGTTACTCCCCACTCCAACTCACATTCCCCACTCCCCACTCCCCACTCCCCACTCCCCACTCCCCACTCTCTACTTATCCACTTATCCACTTATCCACTTCCCACCCCACCACTAACTGTATATCGAGGACATCAGGCTATGGATCAAGACACCTTGCTTGCCGCGGGTTCGCAAAAGGTCGATGCGCTGCTGGCGCTGGTCACCCAGTACGGCGCGGCGTTTGCGGTAAAAGTGCTGGCGGCGGTGGCCTTCTGGGTGCTTGGGCGCTGGTTGATCGGCTTTGCCGTGGGCCTGGTGCAAGGCTCCCTGGGGCGCCAGAAGGTCGATCCGACCGTGCTACGCTATGTCGGCTCGTTTATCACCGTGACCCTGAATATCCTCCTGGTGATCGGCATTCTCGGCTACCTGGGCGTGCAGACCACCACCTTCGCCGCGCTGCTGGCGGCGGTCGGCCTGGCCATCGGCATGGCCTGGTCGGGGCTGCTGGCCAACCTGGCGGCGGGTGGTTTTATCATCGTGTTGCGGCCGTTCAAGGTCGGCGACTTCA
>DAITLT010000237.1:0-962 GCA_036835505.1 Pseudomonas sp. | reverse complement strand
GGGGTAACCGGCACGGTGAGCGAAATCGGCCTGTTCGTTACCGCCATCAACACCCCGGACAACGTGCTGACCCTGGTGGGCAATAACAAGATCTTTGCCGACAACATCCAGAACTACAGCCACAACAGCTATCGGCGGGTCGATCTGCAGGCACAGTTGTCTGGGGCGGCGGATTACCGGGCGGCGATCGAGTTGCTCAAGGCGCGCATCGCCGCGGTGCCCAACGTGCTGGCCAGCCCGGCGGTGGAGGTGGAGATTCTGCAGTTCAACCTGCTTGGGCCGGTGCTGGCGGTGCGGCCGTACTGCCATAACACGCATTACTGGCAGGTGTATTTCGACAGCAACAAGGTGCTCAAGGATGCCCTGGGCGCTGCCGGCTTCCCGGCGCCGATGCCGACCCAGACGGTGATCATGCAGCAGCCATGAGGCGGCTTGGCGGGCAGCGTTGCGCTGCCCGTCAGGGCTTCAGAACTTCTCGGCAATCACCCGGAACGGGTAGTTGCTGGTGCCCTTGCCGATGCTGCGCTTGGGCAGCTTGATGGCTTTTTCCTTGGGCAGCTCCTCGTAGGGCACATGCTCCAGCAGGTGGCTGATGACGTTCAGACGCACGCGCTTCTTGTCTTCGGAGTTGGCCACATACCAGGGCGCCCAGGAGGTGTCGGAGGCGGCGAACATGTCGTCGCGGGCCTGGGTGTAATCGTCCCAACGGTTGTAGGACTTGAGGTCCATGGCCGTCAGCTTCCAGATCTTGCGGCCATCGTGGATGCGACTTTGCAGGCGCCGGGTTTGCTCTTGCGGGCTGACCTCCAGCCAGTATTTGAGCAGGATGATTCCCGAGTCGACGATGCTGCGCTCAAACAGCGGCACGCCCTGGAGGAACTTGTTGGTTTGTTCCTCGGTGCAAAAACCCATGACCCGCTCGACGCCGGCGCGGTTGTACCAGCTGCGGTCGAAGATCACCA
>DAITLT010000236.1:5201-5440 GCA_036835505.1 Pseudomonas sp. | reverse complement strand
GGTCACCGCGCTCAACCCCTATATCGGCTACGAGAACGCCACCCGCATCGCCAAGATCGCCCTGGAAAGCGGCCGCGGCGTGCTGGAGCTGGTGCGCGAGGAGCAGCTGCTGGACGAGGCCACCCTGGCCGACATCCTGCGCCCGGAAAACATGATCGCGCCGCGCCTGGTGCCGCTTAAGGCCTAAGTCACGACCGTAGGATGGGTTGAGCTTGCGATACCCATCACTCCGGTTCCGA
>DAITLT010000236.1:4859-5191 GCA_036835505.1 Pseudomonas sp. | reverse complement strand
CGCTGCGCTCAACCCATCCTACGCACTGTGACCACGAGCAATACCCGCACCAGGACGTGCGGGGCTTATGCGCCGACCCGGCGCATCGGCATTAGCCGGAAGGAAACCGGCAGCCAACGAGATGCCTATCCGCATCCAGGGCATACCTACAAAAAACATACAGGGTGACACCATGAAATTGATCGACCGCAGTCGTCTCTCTCCTCCGCCAAGCGTCAGGCCATCCCTGACGCGTTAGCAGCCGGTTGGGCGTAACGCCCGACAGGCTGCCAAGGGCCTGCACAGCCCGTTCAGTTGATTCAAGTTGGGCGTTATCACGCTGCCGCATCACG
>DAITLT010000236.1:3847-4849 GCA_036835505.1 Pseudomonas sp. | reverse complement strand
TCACGCCCAGGCGCGTCGCGGCAACACTGTGTCGGCGCACTGACAACACCGAGCTTGCTCGACTGAACTGGCCAACCAGGTCATCTGGCCCACCCGTTGTCGACCGTCAGCGCCGTCCCGCGGCGCTGCGGCGTCATCACTTTTTATCCCCCCCAAAAAACACCACAAGTGAGGGAGAGACCCATGTTGGATTTACTCAATGACCTGCTCTGGAGCAAGGTTCTGATCGTTATGCTGGTCGGCCTCGGTCTGTACTTCAGCATCCGTTCGCGCTTCGTGCAATTTCGTTACTTCGGCGACATGTTCCGCATCTTCGCCGAGGCCTTCCAGCGTCAGCCGGGCCAGCTCAGCTCGTTCCAGGCGTTGATGCTGTCCGTGGCCGGCCGCGTGGGTGCCGGCAATATCGCCGGGGTGGCGGTGGCCATCATGCTCGGCGGCCCGGGCGCGGTGTTCTGGATGTGGGTCGTGGCGCTGCTCGGCATGGCCACCAGCTATTTCGAATGCTCCCTGGCGCAGCTGTACAAGCGTCGCGAGGCTGACGGCACCTACCGTGGCGGCCCGGCCTTCTACATCCTGCATGGCCTGGGTCAGCGCTGGTTGGCGGTGATCTTCTCGATCCTGCTGCTGGTGACCTTCGGCTTCGGCTTCAACGCCGTGCAGTCCTACACGGTCGCCACCTCGCTGCACGACACCTTCGGCCTGCCGACCTATGTCAGCGGTCTGGTGCTGGTGGCGGTGATGGGCCTGATCATCTTCGGCGGCATCAAGCGCATCGCCAGCATGGCCGACGTGCTGGTGCCGGTCATGGCCTTCTCCTATATCGCCATGGCGCTGGTGGTGCTGGGCATGAACCTCACTGAGGTGCCGGAAACCCTGGCGCTGATCGTGAAGAGCGCCTTCGGCCTGGAGCCGGCCTTCGCCGGCGGCATAGGCGCGGCCATCCTGATGGGCGTCAAGCGCGGCCTGTTCTCCAACGAAGCCGGCCTGGGCAGCGCGCCCAAC
>DAITLT010000236.1:0-3750 GCA_036835505.1 Pseudomonas sp. | reverse complement strand
CGGCGTGGTACTGACCCAGACCGCCCTGGCCGCCGAAGTCGGCGAGTGGGGCCGCATCTTCGTCAGCACCGCCCTGCTGCTCTTCGTCTTCACCACCCTGGTGTACAACTACTACCTGGGCGAGAACGCGCTGAGCTTCTTCAGCAGCAAGCGCGCGCTGGTGCAGGTCTACCGTGTGCTGGTGATCGCTCTGGTGCTGTGGGGTTCGATGCAGGATCTGTCCACCGTGTTCGGCTTCGCCGACGTGACCATGGGCCTGCTGGCGCTGGTCAACCTGGCCGCGCTGTTCCTGCTGTTCAAGACCGGCCTGCGCTTGATGAACGACTATGACCGGCAGATCAAGGCTGGGGTAAAGTCGCCCGTCTTCGATCCCAAGGCCTTCGCTGACCTGGATCTCGATCACGCCGCCTGGACGCCGCTCGACAGCCAGGCGCCGACCGCCAAGCAGCAGCGCTAAGACGCTGAGTGAGTTGTAATAAACAGGGGGCTTGGCCCCCTGTTTTTTTATCCGAACCAAGGTAGGCACGCATGCGTTGCAAAAAACTTCTGCTGCTCTACACCGGCGGCACCATTGGTATGCAGATGGGCGCCGATGGCCTGGCCCCGGCGACCGGCTTTGAGGCGCGGGTACGCGCACAACAGGCACTGACACCCGCCCGCGAGCGGCCGCAATGGCTGTTTCGCGAGCTGCTGCCACCGATCGACAGCGCCAATATGGCCCACGGGCACTGGCTGGCGATGGTTGCGGCGATCCGCGCCGGCGTCGAGGAGGATGGCTGCGATGCGGTGCTGCTGCTGCAAGGCACCGACACCCTGGCCTACAGCGCCGCAGCCCTGAGTTTTTTGCTGCTCGGCCTGCCGGTGCCGGTGCTGCTGACCGGTGCCATGCTGCCGGCAGGCGCCGAGGGCAGCGATGCCTGGAGCAACCTGTTTGGCGCCATGGACGCGCTGCAGCAAGGCCTGGTCAGTGGCGTGCAACTGTATTTTCACGGTCAGTTGCTGCATGGCGCTCGCGCCAGCAAATGGCACAGCGAGGCCTTCGATGCCTTCCGTGTACTGCCGCGCCAGCGGCACGGCACTGCGGCGACCGAGTTGCCCGCTCGCCTGGATTACCGCCAGCCACGCCAGGCGGTGAATCTCGCCGTGCTACCGCTGTTTCCCGGCATCCAGGCCGCCCATCTGCGTGGGCTGCTGGATAGCGGGGTGCAGGCGTTGCTGCTGGAGTGCTACGGCAGCGGCACCGGCCCGGCGGCCGACAGCGAACTGCTGGCCGCGCTGCACAGCGCCCATGCGAAGGGTGTGGTGCTGGCGGCGATCAGCCAGTGCCCAAGCGGCCACGTCGAGTTCGGCGTGTATGCCGCCGGCAGCCAGTTCGCCAGTTGCGGCCTGCTCAGCGGCGGCGGCATGACCCGCGAAGCAGCCCTGGGCAAGCTGTTCGCCCTACTCGCCGCCGGCCTGAGCCAGACGGAGGTCGAACACTGGTTTAGCCTCGATCTGTGTGGCGAGTTGCTTGAGGGTTAAACCTGGCGTGCGCAGGTCTGGCTTGCAAAGCACTCGCACAGGCGCCAATGGTTGTGTTTGAAACCACAGAGAGCGGGGGCTGTTAGAAGCTTCGCGGTCAAGACCGCTCCCACGGATCGTGCAGGCGCCTCGGTCCCCCGGTCCCGTCAGGAGGCCGAGCGGAGGTGCTGTGGAGAGGGGCGTTTGGCAAGGATGCCAAACGAGTCACGATGGGCCAGGGATGGCCCACCGTGACGACCCTCGGAACAGTGCCGGAGTGAGGGAAGTTTCGCGCAGCGAAACCCGGATGCCGGGTGCGCTTTCTCTTTGGTTACTTTCTCTTTCGCGCAAGCAAAGAGAAAGTGACTCGCCGTAAAGGCGAAATCGGTAGTGGCCATACGCGCAACCGATAACGGCTTAGGCGCCTCTAGGCAGCTGGTTAAAACACCGACCAACCAATCCGCTGGCTAAGCAACTCCAGGGCGGCCATGCCGGCCAGGGAGTTGCCGGCGGCGTTCAGCTCCGGTGACCACACGCACACACTGAACCGCCCAGGCACCACGGCAACAATCCCGCCACCCACGCCACTTTTACCCGGTAAGCCAACCCGGTAGGCGAAGTTACCGGCCTCATCGTAGAGGCCGCTGGTGGCCATGATCGCGTTGATTTGCTTGGTCTGCCGTGGGCTGAGAATCTGCGCGCCGCTGTGCAGGCAGTGGCCGTTGTTGGCGAGAAAACAAAACGCCCGCGCCAGGTCGACGCAGCTCATGCGCAGGGCGCAATAACCAAAGTAACTGCGCAGCACCGCCTCCACGTCATTGTGGAAATTGCCGAACGACTGCATCAGGTAGGCCGCCGCCGCATTGCGCGCGCGGTGCTGGTATTCCGACTCGGCCACCCGGCTGTCGATGATGATTTGCTGGTTACCGGCCAGGCGCCGGACGAAGTCGCGCATCGACATCAGCGGGGCGGCAAAACGCGACTGGTTGATGTCGCAAATCACCAGGGCACCGGCATTGATAAACGGGTTGCGCGGCCGCCCACGCTCGAACTCCAGCTGCACCAGCGAGTTGAACGGCTGGCCGGACGGCTCGTGGCCGAGGCGCTGCCAGATCGCCTCGCCAGAATGCTCGATCGCCTGCACCAGGCTAAACACCTTGGAAATGCTCTGGATGGAGAACAGCGTGGTCGCATCACCGGCGCTGAACAGTTCGCCGTCGTTGCTGTACACCGCAATGCCCAGTTGCCCAGGCGCCACATCGGCCAGGGCGGGAATGTAATCGGCCACCTTGCCGCGACCAATCAGAGGGCGGACTTCATCGAGAATTTCATTCAACAGCGCTTGCATGTTTGGGTCCGTGGCTGGGCCGGCAGACGCGCCGGGCGATGCTTGCTAGACGCTTGGCAGCGGCCGCTGAGCACAACCCGAATGCAGCGAAACAGCCGCGCTACGCGGCGCGCGGCTCAGAATTTTTCCGGGCGCAGCACTTCCACCTGGGCCAGGTAGCAGACCATCGCGAAGTTGGCGTAGTACTTGGCTTGCAGGTGCGCGGCCAGGCGTTCGGCGACATCGCGGGCACAGATGATTTCCACCCGGATATTGCCGTCGGTGTCCCAGCCGGCGCTGCGCACGCCACGACCGCCACGACCACGGGCGTCGGAGATGGTCCAGCCAGGAGCGCCGAGCTGCTCAAGGTCGGCCAGCAATTTCTTCTCCAGGGCGGCCTCGCAGATCACCGTCAGCAAGGTGCGTAGATGCGCACTCATATCAGTTTCCCCACGCCATCAGGTATTCGGCCAGCAACAGGTAGAGCGGAATACCGAACAGGATATTGAAGGGGAAGGTGATCCCCAATGAAGCCGTCAGCGACAGCGACGGATTGGCTTCCGGCAGCGCCAGACGCATGGCCGCCGGTACGGCGATATAGGAGGCCGAGGCTGCCAGGGTGGCGAGGATCGTCGTACCGCCCAGGGACAGGCCCATGCTACGGGCCAGCAGAGCGCCGAGCAGCGCACCGAGCAGCGGCATCAGCAGGGCAAACACCGCCAGACGCAGGCCGTGCTTCTTCAAGGCGCCGAGCTGGCCGGAGGCGATCAGGCCCATCTCCAGCAGGAAGAACGCCAGCACCGGCTTGAACATGCCGGTGTACAGCGGCTCCAGCGGTTTGATCGCCTCCTTGCCAGCCACCGCGCCAATGATCAGGCCGCCGAGCAGCAGCATGATGCTCTTGCCGAGGAAGATCTCCCGGC
>DAITLT010000235.1:0-5446 GCA_036835505.1 Pseudomonas sp. | reverse complement strand
GCTGATTGATGCGGACAATTTCAGTTTGTGCGTCAACATCAGCCCGCGCCAATTCCGCCAGCCGGGCTTTGTCGAGCGGGTTGAAAGCAGTTTGCGCACGAGCCAGCTGGGCAACTCAATGCTGACCCTGGAGATCACCGAAGGCATCGTCATTCACAATGTCGACGACACCGTCAGCAAGATGCAGCAACTGAAAAAACTCGGCCTCAGTTTTGCCATGGACGACTTCGGTACGGGCTACTCGTCACTCACCTACCTCAAGCGCCTGCCAGTGGACGTGTTGAAAATCGACCAGTCGTTCGTCCGCGATGCCAGCGATGACCCCAACGATGCCGAGATCATCCGCGCCATTGTCGCCATGGCGATGAGCCTGGGCCTGGAGGTGATCGCCGAAGGGGTCGAGCACCAAGAGCAACTGGAGCTGATCGTTCAGCAGGGCTGTCATCTGTACCAGGGCTACCTGTACAGCAAGCCCCTGCCCCTGCCCGCCTTTCGCGCCCTGCTTGAACACGCCCGCCAGCGCCCGCAGGCGTAACCGCTAGCGGATCAGGCCGGCATATTCAGCAGCCGATCAATTCGATCCAGATCCAGCTCGCGGCGCAAGGCGACAAACAGCGCCATGGCCTCGGGGTAGGTGCGCGTGAGCATGCCCAGCCATTGCTTGAGTCGCCCCGGCGCACTGCGCAGGGTCAGGGTGGCGCGGGCCTGGCGCCAGAAGTCTTGCAGCAGTGGCTGCAACTCGACCCAGGTCAGCGGCCGCACCTCTTGCCCGGCCCGTGCCGCGGCAATCTGCAACGCCAGATCCGGGCATGAGACCAGGCCACGACCAAGCATGATGTCCTCGACTCCGCTGATCTCACGGCAGCGCCGCCAGTCGTCCAGGCACCAGACCTCGCCATTGGCAAACACCGGCACCTTGACCACGTCCTGCACCCGTGCCACCCACTCCCAGTGGGCCGGCGGCTTGTAGCCATCGACCTTGGTCCGCGCATGCACCACCAACTGCGCGGCACCGCCGGCCTCCAGGGCCTGGGCACATTCAATGGCGCTGTGCGGGCTGGCGTAACCCAGGCGCATCTTGGCGGTCAGGGGAATCTCCGCCGGCATGCTCTGGCGCACTTCGCGAACGATGGCATACAGCAGCTCCGGCTCCTTGAGCAGCACCGCGCCGCCACGAGAGCGATTGACGGTCTTGGCCGGGCAGCCAAAGTTGAGGTCAATCACCGGCGCGCCGAGGGTGCAGGCGAACGCGGCATTATCGGCCAAACACACCGGATCGGAGCCCAACAGCTGCACACGCAACGGCGTACCGGCCGCGGTGCGAGCACCATTGGCCAGCTCGGGGGCAAGTTTCTGAAAAGTGGCGAGGGGCAACAGGCGCTCGCTGACCCGGATAAATTCGGTCACGCACCAGTCAATGCCGCCGACTTGGGTCAGCACGTCACGGAGGATTTCATCAACCAGGCCTTCCATGGGCGCCAAGGCAATTTGCACGGGAACAACCTGAGAGCAGACAAGGGGGCGCGATTGTACTGCAGGAGCAGCGCCGCGGATTTCCTCCGGGCTACAAAAACGCCGCTCACTTGGCTTAAGCGCTTAGCGCCCGGCCATAGCCCTCGACAAACTCCACCGGCATGCGTTTGGGCTTGCCCGTGGAAATCTCGATGCAGACAAACGTGGTACGCGCGCGCAACAGGGTCATGGCATCGGCCGGCCGCCAGAGCTGGAAGTGCCGGGTCATCTTCAGGCGCTGATCGGATTCGACGATCCAGGTGGCCATCTGCAACGACTCACCCTCGTAGGCACTGGCCAGGTAATCGACCTCATGGCGCAACACCGCCATGGCCCGATCCAGGCGCCGGTACTCAGACAAATCCAGGCCCAGGTGCTGGGAGTGGCGCCAGGCGCAGCGCTCCAGCCAGCTGACATACACCGCGTTGTTGGCATGGCCGAGGCCGTCGATATCCTCGGCCTGCACCTGCAGATCGAGCACAAAGGGCTCCGGCCGATCCCAGCTCATGGCTGCTCCAGGCCACTGGCGATGTTGCGCGCCTCGGCCGCCAATTGGGTGATCTGATCCCAGGCGCGGGCGCGCACCAGGTTGCTCGGCGCGATCCAGGTGCCGCCGACGCAGGCCACATTGGGCAGGCGCAGGAAGCTCAGCAGGTTGTCCGGGGTCACCCCGCCCGTGGGGCAGAAACGGATGCCGGTAAACGGCCCCTTGAAGCTCTTGAGCATTTTCACGCTGGTGCTGCCGTTGGCCGGAAACAGCTTGAGCGAGCGATAACCATATTCCAGCGCCAGCAACACTTCCGAAGGCGTCATCACCCCCGGCAGATAGGGCAAGCCGGAATCTTCCGCCGCCGCCGCCAGACGTTCGGTGCAGCCGGGGCTGACGGCAAACTGCGCACCGGCATCGCGGGCCTCAAGAAACTGTTCGGTGTGAATCAGGGTGCCGGCGCCCACCAGCAATTGCGGCAACTCCTTGCGGATCGCCGCCAGGGCATCCAGGGCCCGCGGCGTGCGCAGGGTCACCTCGAGCACCTCGATGCCGCCGGCATGCAGCGCGCCGGCCAGGTCCAGCGCCAGACTAACATCCTCGATCACCAACACCGGCAGCACCGGGCGAGCGCGCTTCAACACCTGATCCATTGTCAGCTTCATCCTACTCACTCCCATTGCAAAGTCGTTGCGCCCTGATCCGCCGGGCCCACCAGGCGCCGCTGCGTACTGAACAGGCCCAGGCCAAACCCGGCCGCCCGTTGTTCTGTCGACGTGGCCGGCTGCCGCGCGGCCAATTCTGCCGCGTCAACCTCCAGCGCCATAGCCCCACTCAGCGCATCCAGGCTGATCCAGTCGCCCTCCTGCACCCGTGCCAGCAGGCCACCGGCGGCGGCCTCCGGGGTCAGGTGCAGAGCCGCCAGCACCTGCCCGGAGGCGCCGGACAGGCGCCCATCGGTGAGCAGTGCCACGCGCTGGCCGTTGCGCTGCAGATTGACCAGTAGTGGCATCAGCTTGTGCAGCTCCGGCATGCCATTGGCGCATGGTCCTTGGAAGCGCACCACGAGCACCAGGTCACCCTGCAACTGGCCCGCGTTATAGGCCTGATGCACGGCGGCCTCGGAGTCGAAAACCCGCGCCGGCGCACGTAGCTGCCAATACGCGGGATCAACGGCCGAGGTTTTTACCATCGCCCGCCCCAGATTACCGCTGAGCAGTCGCAAGCCGCTGTGCGCCGCGAAGGGCGCTGCTGCCGGGCGGACAATATCCTCAGCCGGGCTTTGCTCGGGCAAGTCACGCCAGGCCAGGCGCCCCTCTTCCAGCCAAGGCTCACGGCAATAGGCCGCCAAGCCTTCGCCGGCCACGGTCGGCACATCCTCGTGCAGCAACCCGGCGCCCAGCAACTCACGGATCAGCCAGCCCGGCCCACCGGCAGCCTGAAACTGATTCACATCCGCCGCGCCATTGGGATAAACCCGCGCCAACAAGGGCACGACCGCCGACAACGCGGCAAAATCTTCCCAGATCAGCTCATAGCCGGCCGCCCGCGCAATCGCCGGCAGATGCAGGCTGTGATTGGTCGAACCCGCAGAGGCCAGCAAGGCCACCACCGCGTTCACCAGCGCCCGAGCATCGATCTGCACGCCCAGGGGCAGATAACGCTCGCCTTGGCGGCTGTTACGCGCCACCAGCCGCGCCGCTTCGGCGGTCAGGGAGGCGCGCAAGGATGTTTGCGGATGGACAAAGGCACTGCCTGGCACCTGCAGGCCCATGGCCTCCAGCAACAACTGGTTGGTATTGGCGGTGCCGTAGAAGGTGCAGGTGCCTTGCTGGTGATAGGCCGCCAACTCGGCCGCCAGCAACTCGTCGCGACTGGCCTCGCCACGCACAAAGCGCTCGCGCACGGCGGCCTTGTCCTTGTTGGCCAGGCCCGAGGCCATCGGCCCGGCCGGCACGAATACCGCCGGCAAATGGCCAAAATGCAGGGCACCAATCAACAAGCCCGGCACGATCTTGTCGCAGATGCCCAGGTACAGGCCGCCGTCAAAAATCCCGTGGGTCAGGCCAATGGCCGTGGCCTGGGCAATCAAATCGCGGGAAAACAGCGACAGCTGCATCCCCGCCTCGCCCTGGGTAATGCCATCGCACATGGCCGGCACCCCGGCGGCGAACTGCGCCGTGGCCCCCACCTTGGCCAATGCCACTTTCAACTGATCGGGATAATCCTTGTACGGCGCATGGGCCGAGAGCAGGTCGTTGTAGCTGGAGATGATGGCGATATGCGGCGAGCCGCCCTGCTTGATGATCAAGCGCGCCGCATCCGGCTGGGCCGCCAGGGCATGGGCCAGGTTCGAGCAACCCAGGCGCTGGCGCGGCTCGTGCTCGGCAGCCTGCTGCACGCGCGCCAGGTAGCGCTCCCGATGGGCCGCAGAGCGCTGCTCCAGCGCGGCGGTAACCTGCTCGACAACGACATGCAGCATGACAACTCCCCGTTCAGACTTATGCAGCGGCCAGTGTAACGGCTATGGCGCCCAATACATGCGCAGCGGCAAGCGCCCCGCCGTCAACAAGGCGTGCAAGGGTAGCCTACGGCTCTGCGGTGCGTCCGCCAACACCGCATCAAGCAACTGTTTTTTGCTTTGCCCAAACGCCAACAAGCCCAGCCACTGGGTTTGCAGCAACATTGCCAGGTTCAACGACAGGCGTTGCCGTGGCTCACTGGGCGCCTGGGCGCACAAGGCAGCTGGTGCGGCGTGCAGATCAAGCGCTTCGGCCAATCCCGGCATGCCGGGAAACAACGAGGCAAAGTGGCCATCCTCGCCCATCCCCAGCAGCACCGCAGCAAAGGGCATGCGGCTCTGCAACTGGTCAGCCCAGAGGCTCGCCGAGGCTTGCGCGGTGTGCGCCTGACGCGGATCGAGGCAGCAGGCCGCCGGCAGCCCCTGCTGCAGCAGGCGCCAGTTGCTCTGTTCGGCATCCGCCGCCACCCAGCGCTCATCGGTTGGGCTGACATCGACCCGTGCCCACTCCAGCGGCTCAGCCGCCAGGCACGGCAACAGTTGCTGCGGACTGCTGCCGCCGGGCAGCAACAGCGAGGCGCGCGCCTGCCGCGATAACATGCTCGCCACTTGCAGCGCCAGATCGCGCGCCAACTGCCGCACGCAATCCTCACGCCGGGCATGGGTAAGCAACACACTGGGATATGGGGCAGTCACGGGCATTCCATCCACGCCAAGGTTTCAGGCCACCATGATGCGCTTTTGCACGGGCGGCACCCAAGCTGAACCCAGGCAAATGGGCAGCAATAACGCGCGGGGGATTTTTATTCGACAGAAAAACAAAAGGGCCATCCGATTGGATGACCCTTCAACCCGAAGACCGGGAAAGTATAAAAATGGCGTCCCCTAGGGGACTCGAACCCCTGTTACCGCCGTGAAAGGGCGGT
>DAITLT010000234.1:0-5447 GCA_036835505.1 Pseudomonas sp. | reverse complement strand
GTGGATGTCAAACCTCAGTACGACATCACTCGCCAAGTCATCGAGCGCATGAATCAGCAGCGCTGATAATGGCTGGCGTGTTTACCCTTGCTCAGTTGGCCGAGCGCCTGGGCGCCACCTTGCGTGGCAATCCCGAGCGCTCGATTGGCGGTTTGGCAACCCTGCAAGACGCTCAAGCGCAGCACTTGAGCTTTCTGGCCAATCCGCAATATCGCAAATTCCTCAGTCAAACCCAGGCCGGCGCCTTGTTGCTGACCCCTGCGGATGCCGAGGGCTATGCCGGTGATGCGTTGCTGGTGGCCAATCCCTATCTGGCTTACGCAGAGCTGTCCCATCTGTTTGATCGCAAGCCCCAGGCTGTTGCCGGCGTACACCCGACTGCGGTGGTTGCCAGTGATGCCCAGGTGCATGCCTCGGCCAGCATTGGTCCTTATGCGGTTATTGAAAGCAGCGCGCAGATTGCCGCCGGTGTCACCATCGGTGCCCACTGTGTGATCGGGGCCCGCTCGGTGATTGGTGAAGATGGCTGGCTGGCGCCGCGGGTCACCCTCTATCACGATGTACAGATCGGCAAGCGCGTGGTGATCCAGTCCGGTGCCGTGCTCGGTGGTGAAGGCTTCGGTTTTGCCAACGAGAAGGGCGTCTGGCAGAAAATTGCCCAGATTGGCGGGGTGAGCATTGGTGATGATGTCGAGATCGGCGCCAACACCACCATCGACCGCGGTGCGTTGGCCGATACCTTGATCGGTAACGGCGTCAAGCTGGATAACCAGATCATGATTGCCCATAACGTGCAGGTCGGTGATCACACCGCCATGGCCGGTTGCGCGGGCATTTCCGGCAGTACCAAAATCGGCAAGCACTGCATGATTGCCGGCGGCGTAGGCATGGTTGGGCACATCGAGGTGTGCGACAACGTGTTCGTCACGGGCATGACCATGGTCACCCGCTCCATTACCGAGCCCGGCTCTTATTCTTCCGGCACGGCCATGCAACCGGCTGGCGAATGGCGTAAAAGTGCGGCGCGGATACGCCAACTGGACGAGATGGCGCGTCGCCTGCAGCAGTTGGAAAAACGCCTGGCCGCCGTGACCTCAGAGCCGCAGACCTCATCACAGGCCTGATCCGCAAGCGCTGCGCGGCCCCACCTTTACTACAGGCTTTCCCTGAACATGATGGACATTAACGAGATTCGCGAATACTTGCCGCACCGCTACCCGTTTTTACTGGTAGACCGGGTGACGGACCTGGACCTTGAGGCCAAGCAGATTCGCGCCTACAAGAACGTGACCATCAACGAGCCTTTTTTCAACGGTCACTTTCCCCAGCACCCGATCATGCCGGGCGTCCTGATTATCGAAGCCATGGCCCAGGCGGCCGGGATCATGGGCTTCAAGATGATGGATCTGAAGCCGATCGATGGCGTGCTCTACTACTTCGTCGGCTCGGACAAGCTACGCTTTCGTCAGCCCGTGGTGCCGGGTGATCAGTTGGTTCTGGAGGCGCGGTTTATCAGCGCCAAGCGCAGCCTGTGGAAGTTCGCCTGCAAGGCCACGGTTGACGGTAAGGAAGTTTGCTCGGCTGAAATCATTTGTGCGGAACGCAAACTATGAGTTTGATTGACCCTCGCGCCATCATCGATCCGTCGGCCAAGCTGGCGGATGACGTTCAGGTCGGCCCCTGGTCGATCATTGGGCCTGATGTGGAAATCGGCGAGGGTACCGTGGTCGGTCCCCATGTGATCATCAAGGGCCCGAGCAGGATCGGCCGGCACAACCGCATCTACCAGTTCTCCTCGGTGGGCGAAGACACCCCGGACTTGAAATACAAGGGCGAGGCCACGCGCCTGGTGATCGGCGATCACAACGTCATCCGCGAAGGGGTGACCATCCACCGCGGCACCATTCAGGATCGCGCAGAAACCACCATCGGTGATCACAACCTGCTGATGGCCTACGTGCATGTCGGCCACGACAGCGTGATCGCCAACCACTGCATCCTGGTTAATAACACCGCCTTGGCTGGCCATGTGCTGGTCGATGACTGGGCGATCTTGTCCGGCTTTACCCTGGTGCATCAATTCTGCCGGATCGGCGCCCACAGCTTTTCCGGCATGGGCACGGCGATCGGCAAGGACGTACCGGCTTTCGTCACCGTGTTCGGCAACCCCGCCGAAGCGCGCAGCATGAACTTCGAGGGCATGCGCCGGCGGGGTTTCAGCGCCGAGGCCATCCAGGCCCTGCGCCGCGCCTACAAGGTGGTCTACCGCCAGGGTTTGACGGTGGAGCAGGCCATGGCGGAAATGGCCGAGTCGGCGGCGCAGTTCCCGGAAGTGGCCTTGTTTCGTGACTCCGTACAGGCGTCCAGCCGCGGCATCACCCGCTGATCATGGGCTCGACCCTGCGCGTCGCCCTGGTGGCCGGCGAAGCCTCCGGCGATATTCTCGGCGCCGGCCTGATGCAGGCCTTGCGTGCTCAGCATCCGGCAATTGAGTTTATCGGCGTCGGCGGCCCGCGCATGCAGGCCCTGGGCTTGAACGCCTATTTCCCGATGGAGCGCCTGGCGGTGATGGGCCTGGTGGAAGTGCTCGGCCGTCTGCCGGAGTTGCTGGCGCGGCGCAAACGCCTGATTCGCACCCTGATCGAGCAAAAACCGGACGTGTTTATCGGTATCGATGCGCCGGATTTCACTCTGGGCGTCGAACTCAAGCTGCGTCGCGCCGGGATCAAGACCGTCCACTATGTCAGCCCCTCCGTGTGGGCCTGGCGGCAGAAGCGCGTGTTCAAGATCCGCGAAGCCTGCGATCTAATGCTCACCCTGTTTCCCTTCGAGGCGCAGTTTTACCAGGCCCATCAGGTGCCGGTGCGTTTCGTCGGCCATCCGCTGGCCAACACCATCCCCCTTGAGCTGGATCGTGCCGCCGCGCGTAACCAGCTTGGCTTGCCGCAGCACGGGCGCGTGGTGGCGCTGCTGCCGGGCAGCCGCGGTGGTGAGGTGGGCAAGCTTGGTGACTTGTTCCTCGATGCCGCCCAATTGATGCTTGCTGCCCAGCCAGGGCTGCGCTTTGTCCTGCCCTGCGCCAGCCCCGAGCGGCGCGTGCAATTGGAGGCCATGCTGGCCGCGCGCCAGTTGCCGCTGACCTTGCTCGATGGCCAGTCCCACGAAGCCCTGGCGGCCTGCGATGGGGTGTTGATTGCCTCGGGCACCGCGACCCTGGAGGCGCTGCTGTGTCAGCGGCCGATGGTGGTGGCTTATCGTGTGGCGCCGCTGACTTATCGCATCCTCAAGCGGTTGGTCAGCAGTGCCTATATTTCCCTGCCTAATCTGCTCGCCGGGCGCCTGTTGGTGCCCGAGCTGATTCAGGATGCCGCGACCCCCGAGGCGCTGGCCGCTACCTTGTTGCCGTTGTTGGAAAACCCTAGCGCCCAGACCGCCGAGTTTGCTGCCATTCATCGCAGCCTGCGCCTGGATGCCTCGACCCAGGCGGGCGAAGCCGTGTTGGCGCTGATCGCAGGCCAGCCATGCAGTTAGGTCTGGATTTCACCCTGGTGGAAGAGCTGGTCGCCGGGGTTGATGAGGTCGGTCGCGGGCCGCTGTGTGGCGCAGTGGTCACCGCAGCGGTGATTCTCGATCCGGCGCGGCCAATCCTCGGTCTGAACGATTCGAAAAAACTCAGCGAAGCACGCCGTGAGCTGTTGTTCGATGAGATCCGCGAGAAGGCCCTGTCCTGGTGCATCGCCCGCGCCGAGGTCGAGGAAATCGATCAGTTGAATATCCTGCAGGCCACCATGCTGGCCATGCAGCGGGCGGTGGCGGGTTTGCATATCACCCCCAAGCTGGCCCTGATCGATGGCAATCGCTGCCCGCACCTGGCGGTGCCCAGCGCTGCAGTGGTCAAGGGCGACAGCAAGGTGCCGGCGATTGCCGCCGCCTCGATCCTGGCCAAGGTCAGCCGCGACCGGGAAATGCAGGAGATGGAGCGGCTCTATCCCGGTTACGGCATCGGCGGGCACAAGGGCTACCCGACGCCGGTACACCTGGAGGCGCTCAAACGCCTCGGCGCCACGCCGATTCACCGGCGCTCCTTCGGTCCCGTGCGCGCCGTGCTGCAATCCTGATTCGGCCTGCTGCAACTTCGCTGTAGTTTCCCCGTCGGCCCGGTACAATCCGGGCCTTGTCGTTTTTGTGTTCTTGATGGAATCCGCATGTCTGCCACCTTCGTTCATCTGCGTTTGCACACCGAGTTCTCCCTGGTCGATGGCCTGGTGCGGGTCAAGCCGCTGGTCAAGACTGCGGCAGCGGCGCAGATGCCGGCCGTGGCGGTTACCGATCAGAGCAACATGTGTGCGCTGGTGAAGTTTTATAAGGCGGCCATGGGTGGCGGCATCAAGCCGATCTGTGGCGCCGATATTTGGCTGGCCAGCGTGGCCGAGGATGGCCCGCTGACGCGCATGACCCTGCTGGCGATGAATGCCCAGGGCTATCGCAACCTCACCGAGCTGGTGTCGCGGGGCTGGACCGAAGGGCAGAGCAACGACCAGGTGATCATCCAGCGCGACTGGGTGAAGGCCGCCGCCGAGGGCTTGATCGCCTTGTCCGGCTCGAAGGAGGGCGAGATCGGTCGGGCCTTGCTGGCGGACGACCAGGCCCAGGCCGAAAGCCTGCTGGCCGAGTGGCAGGCGGTGTTTCCCGAACGTTTCTTTCTGGAGCTGCAACGCACCAGTCGGGTTGGCGATGAGGAGCATGTGCATGCCGCCGTGGCGTTGGCCGAGCGCTGCGGCGCGGCGTTGGTGGCGACCAACGACGTGCGTTTTATCAAGCAGGGCGACTTCGAGGCCCACGAGACGCGCGTGTGCATCGGTGAAGGCCGAGCCCTGGATGACCCGCGGCGGGTGCGCGGCTACAGCGATCAGCAGTACCTGAAAACCCCGGCGCAAATGTGGGAGCTGTTCAGCGATATTCCCGAGGCGCTGGAAAACACCGTAGAAATCGCCAAACGCTGCAATATCGAGGTGCAGCTGGGCAAGTATTTCCTGCCCGACTTCCCGGTGCCGGAAGGCATGACCATGGATGAGTATTTCCGCAAGGTCTCCTTCGATGGCCTGGAGGAGCGTCTGGCGGTGCTCTGGCCGCAAGCCATCACGCCCGATTACGCAGAGAAGCGCCAGCTCTACATCGACCGGCTGAATTTCGAGCTGGATATCATCATCCAGATGGGTTTCCCCGGTTACTTCCTGATCGTCATGGACTTTATCCAGTGGGCCAAGAGCAATGGCGTGCCGGTCGGTCCGGGCCGGGGTTCGGGTGCCGGCTCGCTGGTGGCCTACGTACAGAAGATCACCGACCTCGACCCGCTGGCCTATGACCTGCTGTTCGAACGCTTCCTCAACCCGGAACGGGTCTCCATGCCCGACTTCGACGTCGACTTCTGCATGGACGGTCGCGAC
>DAITLT010000233.1:0-5453 GCA_036835505.1 Pseudomonas sp. | reverse complement strand
CATTATCTGCGCCCTGCGCCTAACCGGGGACCATTTCTCGCGGCAACGCGGCTCGTGATGAAACGGGAACAGACCCTAGCCAAAGGCGGGGTGGTGCAGTGCTGCTTGCGTCACGGCGCCGCACTCAGTACAAAGCGGCCTAATCGGGTCGGAATCCTGTCCGACAATCCGTGCTGGTGACGAGGTTGCAGTAAATGAAGAAGTGGCAATGCGTGGTCTGTGGTCTGGTGTATGACGAATCCATGGGCTGGCCAGACGACGGCATCAGCCCCGGCACGCGCTGGGAAGATGTCCCGGCCGACTGGCTGTGCCCGGATTGCGGGGTTGGCAAGATGGACTTCGAGATGATCGAAATCGCCTGATCCATGCCCCTGGCGACGCCCCGCCAGCCTGCGGCAAGCGCCTGAACTACGAGGAGTTTGAGATGAGTCTACCTGTGGTGATCGTCGGTACCGGCCTGGCCGGCTACAACCTGGCCAAGGAATTTCGCAAGCTGGACGGGCAGACGCCGCTGCTGCTGATTAGCGCCGATGACGGCCGCTCCTACTCCAAGCCGATGCTGTCCACCGGCTTTGGCAAGAACAAGGATGCCGATGAGCTGTGCATGGCTGACGCCGGTGCCATGGCCGAGCAGTTGAATGCCGAGATTCGCACCCACACCCGGATCAGCGGCATCGACCCCGGCCATCGCCAGTTGTGGCTTGGCGAAGAGGCCGTGGCTTACCGTGACCTGATCCTGGCCTTGGGCGCCGAGGTGCTTCGCGTGCCGGTGGCGGGCGATGCGCCCGAGGTGATTTTCCCGGTCAATGACCTGGAGGATTACGCCCGTCTGCGCGCCGCGGCGGCGGGCAAGCAACGGCTGCTGGTGCTGGGCGCCGGCCTGATCGGCTGCGAGTTTGCCAACGACCTCAGCCTTGCCGGTTACCAGGTCGAACTGGTGGCGCCCTGCGAGCAGGTGATGCCCGGCCTGCTGCCGGCGGCGCTGGCGACAGCGCTGCAGGCCGGGCTGGAAGGCCTCGGCGCGCGCTTCCACCTGGGGCCGGTGCTGACCAGCCTGCAGCGCAGCGCTGACGGCGTGCTGGCCCATCTGTCCGACGGCACCCAGGTGCCTTGCGATCTGGTGTTATCGGCGGTTGGCCTGCGTCCGCGCACCGAGCTGGCGGCAGCGGCGGGCCTGGCGGTCAACCGCGGGGTGGTGGTCGATCGGCAGTTGCAGACCAGCCACGCCAACATCTACGCCCTCGGCGACTGTGCCGAAGTCGATGGTCTCAATCTGCTCTATGTGATGCCCCTGATGGCCTGCGCCCGCGCCCTGGCGCAGACCCTGAATGGCACGCCGACGGCGGTCAGCTACGGGCCGATGCCGATCACCGTGAAGACCCCGGCGTGCCCGCTGGTGGTGTCGCCAGCGCCGCGTGGTGCGCAGGGTGAGTGGACGGTGCAAGGCAGCGGGGCCGATCTCAAGGCGCTCTGCCATGACGCCCAGGGTAACTTGCTGGGCTATGCCCTGAGCGGTACGGCCGTGCAGGAAAAGCTGGCCCTGAATCGGCAGTTGCCCGCCCTTTTGGCATAGATGACATAGGTTTTGTCGCTTAAGGCCTGCTTTTGCCCCGGCCTATTGTCCGACAAGGCTGGCGCGGTCGCGGTCGGCATGCCATCCTCCTCGGGTCTGCCGCAGTGCAGCCTAGAGCCGCTGCGGCGTCCTGGGCACTGTTCTGGAAGAGCAGCACGGACACAACAACAATAAACCGTCGACAAAGAGGCATTTATGCGCAAACCGGAACTCGCCGCCGCCATCGCCGAGAAGGCTGACCTGACCAAGGATCAAGCCAATCGGGTACTCAACGCCGTACTTGAAGAAATTACCGGTGCCCTGAACCGCAAGGACAGTGTCACCCTGGTGGGCTTCGGTACCTTTGTGCAGCGCCATCGCGGCGCGCGCACCGGGAAGAACCCGCAAACCGGCGCCCCGGTTACCATCAAGGCCAGCAACACCGTGGCCTTCAAGCCGGGCAAGGCGCTGAAGGACTCGGTCAACTGAGCCCCGCGGTCCGGGCTCGCACGGCCCCGGACAGCCCAGCCAAAGGCTGGCTGTAGTTCCCCCCGCAAACCGCTACAATGCGCCGCCGTTTCATTCCCCCCTTCGAGGCCGCGCGCATGAAGTTTCGTTTTCTCCTGTGGATGCTGGGCCGGCTGATGGCCAAAGCCAGCCGCACTAATCCTGAGTTCCAGCAACAACTGGCGGGCAAAGACCTGGTGTTCCAGTTGCACACCCTGGACGGCAAGCTGGCCCGTCATTTCATCGTCAAAGACCAGCGCGTCGTCAGCAAGCGTGGCGTTGCCAGTGCGCCGGCCTTTGCCTTGGGCTTCAAGGATGCGACCTACGGTTTTGCCACCATGACCGCGAAGAACAAGCAGTTGGCCTTTATGCAGGGCATTCAGAACAAGGAGATCCAGATCCAGGGCAACCCGGCGCTGGTGATGTGGTTCCAGAGCCTGATGAAGTACCTGATGCCGAAGAAAAAAGCCGTGCTCAAGAAAGCCGCCTGATTTGGCCGTGGCGCCAGCCCTGGCCGAGCGCTGCGGCACGTTAGCAGACGCGCCGGTGCTGGCCGGCCAGCGGCGGATTCGCTAGGCTGGGCAGAGTTTTTCAGGACTTTGCCGCCATGCGTATCAGCTTGTTTTTCCCCTTGTTATTGCTTAGCAGCCTCGCTCACGCGGCCGCTCCGGCGCCCGCGGCCTTTGCCAAGGTCTTTGAGTTGGCCGGTATTCGCCTGCTTTGCGAACAGACCGCCCCCTTGCTGCAGCGTGGCGTGCCGCCGGCCCAGCAGGCGCAACTGGGCCAGGTGTTTGCGCCTGAGCAGTTGTGCGGGGCGCTGGCCAAGCAGTTGGCGCCCAGCTTCACCGCCGCCCAGTTGGGGCAGATTGAAACCTTGCTGGAAAGCCCGTTGGCCAAGCAATTCACCGCCGCCGAGCGGGCGGTGGGCGATGATGAAAAGGCCCTCGGCGCCTATCGCGAACAACTGAGCAGCCGCCCGCCACGGGCCGAGCGCCTGGCCCTGGTGCGGCGCCTGGACAGCGCCGCGCAGACCACCGCCATGGCCGCGCTGTTGCGCTACGAGGTGGGCAAGACCCAGGCCCTGCTGGCGCTCAAGGCGCGCGGCGAAAGCATCGATGAGGCGACCCTGGCCAGTAAAACCACGGCCCAAGCCGAAGCGCTGCGCCAGTCCAGCGCCCAGGGCGTGGAGGCCTTTATGTTGTTTGCCTATCGGCAGACGCCCAGTGATCAGCTGGCTGAATACGCTGCGCTGTACGAGCAGGCGCCGTTGAGTCAGTTGCTCAAGGCCAGCGTGCAGGCCTTGCCGGCGGTGTTTGCCGAGCGCCGCGCGGCGCTCAAGTAAGCGGCGCTTGTCGCTGACGGCAGGGCTGCCTGCCGTCGCGTGCGGCGTCAGTGATGGGGATGGAACTGCGCGGCCAGCTCGCGCAGGGCGGCTTCCGCTTCCAGCACCTTGTCCAGGGCTTCCTCGGCCTTGGCCCGGCTCAGGCCCAGGCGCTCGAGCAGCGCCGGAGAAATCTCGGTCTGCGGATCGGCGCCGATGCCGCGGCTACGCAGCAGGCTGACCGCCAGGCATACCAGGTTGGGATAGGCCGCGTGCTCGCCATCGTAATCCGGGTCGTGCTGGAAGCGCAGGGCGCTGGCCAACTCCTCGGGCATATCCCAGAAGCGCATCAACCAGGCGCCGATCTGCTCGCGGCTGATGCCCAGCAGGTGCTGCTCGATATGGCTGTGGCTGAGGTGCGGGTTGACCTCCAGGTGGCGGCAGATCAGCGAGAAGTGCGGCGGAAACACATGCGCCAAGACCAGATAACCGAAGTTGTGCAGCAAGCCGGCGAGGTAGGTCAGGCCTGCTTCCGGGCGCTGGGCGCGGGGCATGGCGCGGGTCAGGCCCTCGATCACGGCGGCGGTATAGATCGCCTGCTGCCAGTAGGGCGTGGCCTGTTGCGGATGATCCTTGGGCAGGCTCAGGGTCTTGCCCAGGGCCAGGCCGAGGGCCAGGTTGATCACCAGGTCGAAGCCGAGCACGCGGACGATGGCGTCCTCCACCGAGCGGATCTTGCCCGGCGCGGCGTAGTAGGGCGAGGCGGCCCAACTGACCACCTGGGCGGCCAGGGCCGGGTCGGTCTCGACCACGCCGGTGATGTCATCGACGGTGGCGTCTGGGTCGACCCGCAGCTTGATGATGCGCTGGGCGGTTTCCGGCAGCGGTGGAATCTCGATGGTTTCTTCCAGACGCTGCTGGATGCGCCGGGCGGTAAAGGCCTGCACCGCCTGGGTGATTTCGGCACGGTCGTCGTGGGGGCGGTCGAGGTTGGGCTGGATCAGGCTCAGCGGCTCGCCAAAGCGCGCCGAACTGGCCTTGCTCAACAGGCCCTTGAAGGCGTCGCTGGGGATTTCCAGCAACACGCCGGCCTGGCCGGATTCGACCAGCAGCAGTGGCTCCTGCAACAGGCGTTCTTCATACAAACACGGTGAGCTGGTCAGCGCCGGCAGGCCCGGCAGCAGGGCCAACTGGTGCTTGCCGAGCATGCGTTGCAGGCGTTCCGGCTTGACCGCCAGCAGCTTGCGCCCGGTCAGCTCGGCCAGGCGGCTGAGATCGAGCAACTGGCTTTGTGGAAACAGCGCCAGCAAGGCGCCCAGCTCATCCTCCAGGAGTACCGCCTGCACCCGTTGCGCCGGGTTTAGCCCTGGGCGCTCCTGGCGTACCTGAAAGGGCACCGCCAGTTTTTGCAGCAATTGCACGATCAGGGCGGGCGGCTGGGGCGTGGTGTCAGGGACAAGGGCGAGTTCGGTCATATGCAGATCCGGCTGGGGGCTTCTGCGCTGAGTATAACCAGCGCGCGCACGCGTGGAGGAATCATCGACAGTTTGCCGCTATGACGAGTCACACCTGGCCGTATTGCTGGCCATGGCGCAGCCAGCGCTGCAGCAGCGGGCTAACGTGTTGCGGCCACTCGGCCAGCAGGCGCAGGGCCGCGTCGCGCACCGCCGGCAGCAGGTCGGCATCGCGCATCAGATCGGCCACCTTGAATTGCAGCAGGCCGGTCTGGCGGGTGCCGAGCATTTCGCCGGGGCCGCGCAGTTCCAGGTCTTTTTCGGCGATGACAAAGCCATCGCAGGTTTCGCGCATGATGCCTAAGCGCTGGCGCCCCAGCTGTGACAGCGGTGGGTGATAGAGCAGCAGGCAATGGCTGGCGGCGCTGCCGCGACCGACCCGGCCGCGCAACTGGTGCAGTTGGGCCAGGCCCAGGCGCTCGGGGTTTTCGATGATCATCAGGCTGGCGTTGGGCACGTCGACGCCGACCTCGATCACCGTGGTGGCGACCAGCAATTGCAGCCGGCCCTGCTTGAACTGGTCCATCACCGCGGCCTTTTCCGCCGGCTTCATGCGCCC
>DAITLT010000232.1:0-5584 GCA_036835505.1 Pseudomonas sp. | reverse complement strand
GGCACCAGCGGGCTCTTGCCGGTCTGGATCAGGGTCAGCACCTCCAGCGCTTCATCCAGGGTGCCGAAGCCGCCAGGGCAGAGCACCAGGGCATCGGCCTCCTTGACGAAGAACAGCTTGCGCAGGAAGAAGAAGTGGAAGGTCAGCAGGTTGTTGCTGCCCTCGACCGTGGCATTGGCGCCTTGCTCGAAGGGCAGGGTGATGTTGAAGCCCAGGCTGTTGTCGCGCCCGGCGCCCTCATGGGCGGCGGCCATGATGCCGCCGCCGGCGCCGGTGATCACCATCAGGTCGTAGCGCGCCAGGGCGGCGCCCAGCTCCAGGGCCATGGCGTACAGCGGGTGGTCGGTGGGGGTGCGTGCCGAGCCGAACACGGTCACCTTGCGCCGGCGCTTGAATTGCTCCAGGCGGCTGAAGGCGTCCTCCATTTCGCGCAGGGTTTGTAGCATGATCTTGGCGTCCCAGCGGTTGCGGTCGGCCTGGGCCATGCGCGCCACGGTGGTGAGCATTTCCCGGTACAGCGGCAGGTTGGGGCTGGCGGGCGGGACGGCGAGCTGGGTCAGTTCGTCGATTTTGTTTTTCAGGTCGATGCCGCTGGCCTGAAAGTGGCGAGCGAGATAGTCATCGGGTTCAAATGGCATGTGACGGCTCCTTGTGTGCTGAGGCTGCGGCGGTACGGGTGATCCGGGCCGCAGCCTCAAGCCATGGCAGGTGCTCAGACTGCAATCTGCTCGCCGGGTTCGGCAATGCTGGCCGGCCAGTGCAGTTGCTGCTGCAGCACCTGCTGCAGAACGTGCATTTTCTCCAGTTCGCCATGCACCAGATACAGCTCGGGGTGATGGTCGAAGTGCTTGACCCAGTCTAGCAACTGGCCTTGCCCGGCGTGGGCGGAGAAGCCGCCGAGGGTGTGGACCTGGGCCGCGACGGCGATGCGCTGGTGCAGAACCTTGACGCTGCTGGCGCCATCGACGATTTGCCGGCCGAGGGTGCCCTTGGCCTGGAAGCCGGGAAATACCAGGTGGCATTCGCGGCGCCAGAGGTTGTGCTTGAAGTGGTGGACGATGCGCCCGCCGGTGCACATGCCGCTGCCGGCGATGATGATGGCGCCGCTCTTGATCCGGTTGATGGCCATCGACTCTTCCGGGGTGGGTGTGCAGCGCAGCACCGGCAACCAGTCCTCGATGCGCTTGACTCCCTTGGCCTGCAGGCGTTCACGGTCGAGGCTGTCGAACTGCTCGTGGTAGCGCGAGTAGATGGCGTTGGCGCGGATGGCCATGGGGCTGTCGAGAAACACCGCTTGCTGGGGCAGGCGCCCTTCCTGGTAGAACTTGCCCAGGTAGTAGATCAAATCCTGGGTGCGGCCGACGGCAAAGGAGGGGATCAGCACATTGCCGCCGTCGCGATGGGCGGCCTGGAGGATGGCGGCCAGCTCTTCCAGGGTTTCTTCGCTGTTGCGGTGGTCGCGGTCGCCGTAGGTCGACTCCAGCAACAGCAGGTCGGCCTCGGTGAGGATGCTTGGGTCGCGCATCAGCGGCGAGCAGGCGTTGCCCAGGTCGCCGGAAAACACCAGATGGCGGTCTAGGTGATGGTCGTTGATATGCAGATCAACGATCGCCGAGCCGAGGATATGCCCGGCGTCGTGGTAAGTCAGGCGCACGCCTGGGGCCACTTCTTCGGTTTGCCCGTAGGCCAGCGGACGCCGCTGCTTGAGGGCCTGTTCGGCATCGGCCACGCAGTACAGGGGCTCAAGGAACGGCTTGCCGAGGCGCGCGCGCCACTTGTTTTCCCATTCGGCGTCTTTCTCCTGCAGGTTGGCGGCGTCCAGCAGCATCAACTCCATCAGCTCGCAGGTGGCGTGGGTGGCGAAGATCGGCCCGCGATAGCCGCTGGCCACCAGGCGCGGCAGCAGGCCGGTGTGGTCGATATGGGCGTGGGAAATCACCACGGCATTGAGGCTGGCGGGGTCGAAGGCGAAGGGCGCGCGATTGTGGGCCTGGTCTTCCTGGCGGCCCTGGCGCATTCCGCATTCCAGCAACACCTTGCTGCCGTCGCGGGTTTCGATCAGGTAGCAGGAGCCTGTCACTTGTTGGGTGGCGCCAAGAAAGGTCAGCAGAGCCATAAATCCTCCTCAAGCACATGGATGTAATTACCCTACGGCCCGTCGCCGGAGACAGTCTTGATGCAAGTCAGCCACAGCGACACAGGCGTGGGGCTAAATGGGATAACCCTGGTTGACGGAGTTACCGCCCATGCAACAGATATTGCCCAGCCTCGCCGAGTTGACTGCCCATGCCCAGCAAGAGCCAGCGTTCGCAGCCTGGCAGGCGGGTTACGGTCCTGTTGAGCATAGTGCGCAGACCCAGGCGGCGGTGTTCCGGCTGGCCCATCAACTGGTGCAGAGCGGCCAGCAGCCGTCGTTGGCGCAGGTCTATCAGTTGCTGCAGGCGCTGGACCGCCTGAGCGTGGCCGGCCTCTGGCTGGTGGTACACATGACCTACGCCCGCCGTGTGCGCCTGGATGGCGCGCCTCTGCAGGCCGAGGACTTCAAGGCCCAGCCCGAGGGCCACACCGGCGGGGCGCTGAATATGGTGCCGGCCTACGCCGGTTATCTGGCCCTGAATGCCCTCAGCGGGCAAACCCGTGGCTGGCTGATGGGCCAGGGGCATTGCGTGGCGGCGATCGAGGCGCTGAACCTGCTGACGGCCAATCAGCACCCCGAGCAGGTCGCGCGCTATGCCGATGGCGAGGCGGGGATCAATCGTCTGCTGGGTGATTTTTACGGCTACGCCCAGGCCAGCGATGGCAGCCCGGCGGCGCCCTTGGGCAGCCATGTCAATCCGCATACCGCCGGCGGGATTGCCGAGGGCGGTTATCTGGGGTTTGCCGAGTTGCAATATGCCCACTTGCCGCTGCCGGGCGAGACCCTGGTGGCGTTTCTTTCCGATGGTGCGGCCGAAGAGCAGCGCGGCAGTGACTGGATGCCGCGCTGGTGGCGCGCCGAGGACTGCGGCGTGGCCTTGCCGGTGATGATTGCCAATGGCCGGCGTATCGAGCAGCGCACCGAACTGGGCACCCATGCCGGGGTCGAGGGCTTTAGCGAGCACCTGCGCCGCTGCGGCTTTGATCCGCTGATTTTTGATGGTCGCGACCCGGCGGCGTTCGTCTGCGCCCTGTGGGAGATGGAGCAGCGCCTGGCCCACCGCCTGCAGGAAAAAGCCAACGGCATCCTCAACTACCCCCTGCCGCTGCCCTATGCAATTGCCGAAACCGTCAAGGGTTTCGGCTTCTATGGCGCCGGCAGCAATGCGGCGCACAACCTGCCGCTGCCGGGCAATCCGCACCTGGATGAGGCGGCGCGAGCGCTGTTCAATCAGCATGTGGCGCCCTTGTGGGTGGCACCGGCCGAGCTGGCGGCGGCGCGCGAGCTGTTCGCCGCCCAGCGTGGCGGTCGGGTGCTGGAGCGGGACAACCCGCTGGCCTGTCGTCATCCGGCCACCCCGCAATTGCCGGCGTTGCATTACCACGACCAGGCCTGCTCACCGATGGCCGCCCTGGATCGCTTCTTTGTCGAACTGGTTGCCGCCAACCCCGGCCTGCGCCCACGGGTCGGCAATCCCGACGAGCTGGCCAGCAATCGTCTGGGTGGTGTGCTCAAGGCGCTCAAGCATCGGGTTTGTGCGCCGGAAAGTGCCCTCGAGGCGGTGGATGGCAAGATCATCACGGCGCTTAACGAGGAGGCCGTGGTCTCGGCCTGCCTGGCCAACCAGGGCGGCCTCAACCTGGTCGCCAGCTATGAAGCCTTCTGCGTGAAGATGCTCGGTGCGCTGCGCCAGAGCCTGATTTTTGCCCGCCAGCAGAAAGAGGCCGGGCGTCCGGCCGGCTGGCTCGGCTGGCCGCTGGTGGCGACCTCGCATACCTGGGAGAACGGCAAGAACCAGCAGTCGCACCAGGACACCAGCTTTTGCGAGGCCTTGCTCGGGGAAATGGGCGACATGCTGCGGGTGCTGTTCCCGGCCGATCACAACAGCGTGCTGGCGAGCTTGCCGGCGATCTATCAGGCCCGCGGCCAACTGGCCTGCATGGTCATCCCCAAGCGTGAGCGGCCGGCGGTTTTCAGCCAGGCCCAGGCCGAGCAACTGGCCCGCGATGGTGCCGTGCTGGTGGAGCAGTTGGACGGTGAGGAGCCGCTGTTGCTGATGGCCTGCGGCAGTTACCAATTGGCGCAAATGCAGCGCGCCGCCGTGCGCCTGCGCACGGCCGGGCTGGCCTATCGGCTGGTCTATATCCAGGAGCCTGGGCGTTTCCGTGCCCCGCGTGATCGTTGGGAGGCTGAGGCACTGGCCAGCCCAGCGCTTGTCGCCCAGTTATTTGACCCAGCCTTGCGCCGCCGGGTGCTGCTCAGCCATATGCGCCCGGAGGTCGCCCGCGGCCATCTGTGGCCATTATTGGCCGATGCCAACAACACGGTGGTGCTCGGTTATCGCAACCGTGGCGGCACTCTGGATGAGGCCGGCATGCTGTTTGCCAACAGCGCGACTTGGGCGCATATTTTGTACGCTTGTACCCAATTGCTGCAGCGCCCCGCCAGTGAGGTGCTGTCGGCGGCGGAGATGATGGCGGTCAGTGGCGAGGGCGATCCGCGCGTTTTGCGCTGACGTGCCGCGCCAGCGGATAGAACAATAAGAGAGGCAAGCGCAGATGCCCAAACTTACCCTGGAAGTCGATTTGGACCTGTACCGCCTGCTGCAGCAGGCGGCACGCAGCAACGCCATCAGCCTGGAAGAGGAGTGCCAGCGTCGCCTGGAAGGTGGCGTGCGTCGCTCACGGCATATCGAGACCCTGCTTGCCGAGTTGCAGGCCAGCAGCGAGCAGCAACGGCGCGAGCAGAGCTGATTATTTCAGACCGCAGTCGCTCTTGTTGAAGCGCTCGGTGGCCACCGGCAGGTTGCTCTTGTACACGCTGAACTGATAACGCAGCACCGCGCCACGGGCCAGCAACTGGCGGTAGCCGGTATTGCTGCACACGCTGGCCATCAGTTGCTTGCGCATGCTCTGGCTGTTGGCGCGCATCTGCTTGGCGTGTTCTTCGCGCACGCTCAGGTGATTGATCAGTTCATTGCCTTCCACGGTGTAGCCTTGATCGAGCAGGTCTTCGTTGATCGCGCGCGGGGTGCCGACGCTGCTGTCCTGGGCGACTTTTTCCAGCATCTTGGTCAGCTCGAAATCTTTCAGCGAGGCGGCCTGGGCGGCGGGCAATGCCAGGCAGAGGGCGAGCAGGGCAAACAAACGAGGCATGGGGATCTCCAGAAAGGGGCTGCGTCCTTTGACCGATCGGAGTGACCGGGGTTCAGCGAGGCCGGCATATTACCCCTGCTGGACGATGTTTGCCTGCCGCGCAACGGCGTGAGCGGTTAAACTGCCGGGCCATTTTTTTCCTGCGCCGGGCCGTGTATGACCAGTGAGTGTTTCCTTCTGCGGTGCCCGGCATGAGTCATGCCGTTGCCCGTCTGCGCGCCGAGCGCCTGGCCCGTAGCCTCAAGCCGTTCACTGCGCGCGGCTCGCGTGAGCCCCGTTGTCCGGGCTGTCG
>DAITLT010000231.1:0-5597 GCA_036835505.1 Pseudomonas sp. | reverse complement strand
GGGCGCGATGCAGCCAATCCAGATCAGCGGCATTGACCCGCAACTGGAGCCGCAAGTCTCGATCATTGCCGAACATATGCAGCAGGGGCGCTTGGCGGACCTGCAGGCTGGTGAGTTCGGCGTGGTGCTGGGTGATGTCACCGCCCGACGCTTTCGCCTTAATCTCGGCGACAAGCTGACCCTGATTATTCCCGAGCGCAGCAGTGCCGCCGGTGGTGTGACCCCGCGCTTGCAGCGTTTGAATGTGGTCGGGGTATTCAAGGTCGGCGCCGAGCTGGATGGCTCCCTGGCCCTGATTCACCGGGCGGATGCCGCGCAGATGCTGCGCTGGCAGCCCCATCAGGTGCAGAGCGTGCGCCTGGCGCTGAAGGATCTGTACCAGGCGCCGCAGGTGTCCAGTGCCATTGCCCAGCAACTGGGTGCGGGCTATCGCGCGGTGGACTGGACCCTGACCCAGGGCAGCCTGTTCAGTGCGATGAAAATGGAGAAGACCATGATCGGCCTGCTGTTGCTGCTGATCGTGGCGGTGGCGGCCTTCAATATCATCGCCACCCTGATCATGGTGGTGGCCGACAAGGGCGGCGATATCGCCATCCTGCGTACCCTGGGCGCAACGCCTGGGCAGATCATGCAGATCTTCATGGTTCAGGGCACGCTGATCGGTTTGGTTGGCACCCTGGTGGGCGCCGTGCTGGGCGTGTTGGCGGCGCTGAATGTCAGCACCCTGGTGGCCTGGATCGAGCGTGTCAGCGGCCAGCATGTGTTCAGCTCGGACGTCTATTACATCAGCAATTTGCCCTCGGACCTGCAATCGGCCGATGTCCTGCTGGTGTGTGCGGCAGGCTTTGGCTTGAGCTTTTTGGCCACCCTGTATCCGTCCTGGCGGGCCGCGCAGATCCAGCCGGCCGAGGCCTTGCGCTACGAGTAGCCTGGCAAGTTGTTGGCCTGAATAAAAAACGCCGCTGGATGCGCAATGCCGTTCACTTAAGCCAAGTGAACGGCATTTTTGTAGCCGGGATGCAATCCGGGGCGCGGGTTATCCTGCCAATACTTCCCCGGATTTTATCCGGGCTACCGCTGTGGCGCTTTAAGCGGGCAACATTGCGCTGGATGCGGCGTTTTTTATTCAGCGTTGGCGCCGGGCTTGCTGACGTTTGCGCCAACTGCGCCGCACCCACCAGCGCCAGTAGGCCATGGTCAGGCTGTAGCCCAGGGCCGCAGCGAGCAGGCCGGTGATGACCGAGCCGAGCAGGAAGGGTTGCCAAAAGGTGCTGAGCTCGGCGCTGATCCAGGCCCAGGTCAGCTCTTCAGGCATCTGCATGGCCGGGGTTTGCATCAGCCAACTGCCGAACTTGTAGGTGCAGTAGAACACCGGCGGCATGGTGATCGGATTGGTCAGCCACACCAGGCCCACCGAGATCGGCAGGTTGGCGCGGCTGATCACGGCCAGGCCGGCGGCCAGCAGCATCTGCATGGGCATCGGTATAAAGGCCGCGAACAAGCCCATGGCCATGGCGCGCGACACCGAATGACGATTGAGGTGCCAGAGGTTCGGGTCGTGCAGCACCTGCCCCAGGTGCCGCAGGGTTGGGTGGGCCTTGAGGTATTCGGGGTCGGGCATGTAACGCTTGAATAGGCGACGCGGCATGGGGGCTCTCTGGCGGGCTGACGCGCGGATATTATGCACGGCTTTGCCGGTCCTGACCGAGCCTCAGTTTGTGACAGTAAATATGTTGGCGCCGCCCGCTATGCTCTGGGGCACGGATGATTTCGGGAGCGCCAAGCAATGCGCACAGGGATGTTGGCACTGGCCATGGGCCTGCTGGCAATACGCTGGCTGACCGCTTTGCCGTCGACGGCGGAGTTGCTGGGGCTATTGCTGCTGGGGCTGCTCCTGCTGCCGTGGCGCAGTTATCCCCTGGGCTTTTTCCTTCTGGGCTTCGTCTGGGCCTGCACGTCGGCGCAATGGGCGTTGGATGATCGCCTGGCGCCGCAGCTGGATAACCGCACGCTATGGCTGGAGGGCCGGGTGAGTGGGTTGCCGGCCCGTCGCGATGGCGTGTTGCGTTTTCAGCTTGAAGCCGCCGAGGCGCGCAATCTGCAGTTGCCGCAGCGCCTGCGCCTGTCCTGGTACGCCGGGCCGCCTGTGCAGGCCGGTGAGCGTTGGCGCCTGGCGGTGCAGTTGCGCCGCCCGCTCGGCACCGCCAATCCCCATGTGTTCGACTATGAAGCCTGGCTGCTGGCTCAGCGCATCGGCGCGCTGGGCAGCGTCAAGGCCGGCCAGCGCCTGCAGGCGGCCAGTGGTGTGACGGCTTGGCGTGATCAGTTGCGCCAGCGTTTGCTGCAGACCCCAGCCTTTGCCCGTGAAGGTGCTCTGGCTGCGTTGGTGCTGGGCGATGGCTCGGGGTTGTCGCGGGCCGACTGGCAAGTGCTGCAGGCCACCGGCACGGTTCATCTAATGGTGATTTCTGGCCAGCACATCGCCCTGTTGGCAGGGTTGGTGTATGCCGCTGTGGCCGGCTTGGCGCGGCTGGGCTTATGGCCGCGGGCGTTACCGTGGCTGCCGTGGGCCTGTGGTTTGGGCTTGGGCGCAGCAGTGGGTTATGGCGTGCTGGCGGGCTTCGAGGTGCCGGTGCAGCGGGCCTGTGTGATGGTGGCGCTGGTGCTGTTGTGGCGCCTGCGCTTTCGCCATCTGGGTGTTTGGCTGGCGCTGCTGATGGCGCTGAATGCCGTGTTGCTGGTGGAGCCGTTGGCCAGTTTGCAGGCTGGGTTCTGGCTGTCGTTTGCCGCGGTGGCGGTGTTGTTGCTGGTGTTCGCCGGCCGCCTGGGGCCCTGGCCCTGGTGGCGCAGTTGGGGGCGGGCGCAGTGGAGCATGGCCGTGGGCCTGTTGCCGGCGATGCTGGCCCTGGGCTTGCCGGTGAGTCTCAGCGGGCCGCTGGTCAATCTGCTGGCAGTGCCCTTGCTCGGTGTTGTGGTGGTGCCACTGGCCTTGCTGGGGACGTTGTTGTTGCCCGTGCCCTGGCTGGGGGAGACATGTTTGTGGTTAGCCGGCGGCTTGCTGCACGGTCTGTTTTGGGGTCTGACCCAGGTGGCCGCGGTGCTGCCGGCCTGGCTGCCCGTAGCGCCGCCCTTGTGGGCTTGGTGCCTGGGTGTTCTCGGGGTTGTGCTCCTGCTGTTACCGGCGGGTGTGCCGGGGCGCGGCCTGGGCGTGTTGCTGGTGTTGCCCTTGCTGTGGGTGCCAGTGCCCCGGCCGGCGCCAGGGGAGGTGCAGGTCTGGCAGTGGGATGTGGGCCAGGGCTTATCGGTGCTGCTGCGCACGCGCGAGCATGCGCTGCTGTATGACGCCGGCCCTCGGCATGGGGATTTCGACCTGGGCGAGCGTCTGGTGTTGCCGGCGCTGCGCGCCCAGGGCATCAGCCGGCTGGATGTGCTGCTGCTCAGTCATGCGGACCTTGATCATGCCGGTGGCGCTGAGGCCTTGCAGCGTGGCTTGCCGATTGGGCGGGTGCTGAGCGGCGAAGCTGCGGCTTTGCCGGCTGCGTTGGCGGCGCAACCTTGTATCGACGGCGCCAGTTGGCAGTGGGATGGAGTGCGCTTCAGCACCTGGCGCTGGCAGCAGGCGCCAGAGGGCAATCCGGCCTCCTGTGTGTTGCAGGTTGCGGCGGCAAGCGGCGAGCGCTTACTGCTTACCGGCGATATTGACCAGGCCGCCGAGCGGGCGCTATTGGCCAGTGGCCGTGATCTGCGCGCCGATTGGTTGCAGGTGCCCCATCACGGCAGTGGCAGCTCCTCGTCCCTGGCGTTCTTGCAGGCCGTGGCGCCGCGTGCGGCGCTGTTGTCACGCGCGCGCTACAACGTCTATGGCCATCCCCATCCACAGGTGCTGGCGCGTTACCGGGCACTTGGCGTCGAGGTCTATGACAGCGTCGCCGATGGCAGCGTGCAACTGTTGCTGGGGCGCCATGGCGAGGCCCACGGCGAGCGCGAGCACGCCCATTTCTGGCGGCAAAGCGGCCGGTAAAAATGCGAACCGCGGCGGTCGGCGGCGTGCTAGCCCTATGCTAGAGTGTGGCCACTTTTTACTAGGGGGCATGCCACAGTGTGGGAATTGGTCAAAGCTGGCGGTTGGATGATGCTGCCGATTATTTTGAGTTCGGTCGTGGCCATGGCGATCATCGCCGAGCGTCTGTGGACCCTGCGGGTTACTCGGGTGGCTCCGGCCCATCTGCTCGGCCAGGTGTGGCGCTGGATCAAGGACAAACAACTGAATAGTCAGAAACTTAAAGAGCTGCGTGCCACCTCGCCCCTGGGTGAAGTGCTGGCCGCCGGTTTGGCCAATTCCAAGCATGGTCGCGAGATCATGAAAGAGTGCATCGAAGAAGCCGCCAGCCGGGTCATCCATGAGCTGGAGCGCTACCTCAATGCCCTGGGCTCGATTGCCGCCATGGCGCCGTTGCTCGGCTTGCTGGGTACGGTGTTTGGCATGATCGAGATTTTCAGCGGCTTCACCGACGGTGGCATGACCAATACGTCGGCCCTGGCCAGCGGCATCGGCAAGGCCCTGATTACCACGGCGGCCGGTTTGATCGTGGCGATTCCGGCGGTGTTCTTTCATCGCTATCTGCTGCGCCGCATTGATGAGATTGTGGTGTCCATGGAGCAGGAGGCCATCAAGTTGGTGGAAGTGGTGCAGGGCGATCGCGAGGTGGATTGCAGCGAGGTGGGCAAAGCGTGAAATTTCGCCGCAGAGCGGGCGGTGTGGCCCGCGAAGAGGTCTTCCTCAATCTCACCTCGCTGATCGACGTGATTTTCGTGTTGCTGTTGTTCTTTGTGGTCACCACCACCTTCAGTCGGCCCAGCCAGTTGAAGATCGATTTACCCGAAGCCAGCAGCGGCACACCGCCCGAAGCCAGTGCGCAGAAACAACTGGAAGTGCTGGTGGGCGCCGATGGCCAGTACGAGGTCAACGGCCAGTTACTCCTCAACAGCGATCTGGACAGCCTGATGGCGGCCCTGCAGCGTGAATCTGCGGGCGACAACAGCTTGCCCTTGACCCTCAGTGCCGATGCCAAAACCCCGCATCAGGCCTTTATCACCGCCATGGATGCTGCCGGCAAGCTGGGCTTTGCCCACTTGCGCATCACCACCGTTGAGGCCCAGGCGGCACCTTGATGGGCTGGGCTGAGCGGCTGGTCAACGCCTGGTACCAGGGCCATTCGGCTTTGCTGCTGCTGCGCCCGCTGGAGTGGCTGTACCGCGCGGTGGTGCAACGTAAGCGCCAGCGTTTTCTCGCCGGCCAGTCGCCGTGCTATCGCGCGCCGGTGCCGGTGATCGTGGTGGGCAATATCACCGTCGGCGGCACCGGCAAGACGCCGCTGATTCTCTATTTGATCGACCATTGCCGCGCTCGCGGCCTGCGCGTGGGCGTGGTCAGTCGCGGTTATGGCGCCACGCCGCCGAGCCTGCCGTGGCGCGTCACGGCCGAACAAAGTGCCCATGAGGCCGGCGACGAGCCCTTGCTGCTGGTGCAGCGCAGCGGCGTGGCGCTGATGATCGACCCGGATCGGGCGCGTGCGGGGCAAGCCTTGCTCAGTGCC
>DAITLT010000230.1:5329-5602 GCA_036835505.1 Pseudomonas sp. | reverse complement strand
GAAGAAGACCTGATCAAATCGGCCAAGCTGACCCGCACCGAAGCCGGTGCCGCGTTCGGCAACCCGATGGTCTATCTGGAAAAATTCCTCACCAACCCGCGCCACGTGGAAGTCCAGGTGCTGTCGGACGGCCAGGGCCACGCCATTCACCTCGGCGATCGCGATTGCTCGCTGCAGCGCCGCCACCAGAAGGTGCTGGAAGAAGCGCCAGCACCGGGCATCGACGAGAAAGCCCGCGCTGAAGTGCAAGCCCGCTGCGTCAAAGCCTGCATC
>DAITLT010000230.1:3381-5319 GCA_036835505.1 Pseudomonas sp. | reverse complement strand
TCGAGTTCCTCTACGAGAACGGACGCTTCTACTTTATCGAGATGAACACCCGCGTCCAGGTCGAACACCCGGTCTCCGAGATGGTCACCGGCATCGACATCGTCAAGGAAATGCTCAGCATTGCCGCCGGCAACAAGCTGTCCTTCACCCAGGACGACGTGGTCATCCGCGGTCATGCCCTGGAATGCCGGATCAACGCCGAAGACCCCTCGACCTTTATGCCCAGCCCCGGCAAGGTCAAGCACTTCCATGCCCCTGGCGGCAATGGCGTGCGGGTCGACTCGCACCTGTACAGCGGCTACAGCGTACCGCCCAACTATGACTCGCTGATCGGCAAGCTGATCACCTACGGGGCCACCCGTGACGAGGCCATGGCCCGCATGCGCAACGCCCTGGAGGAAATCGTCGTCGACGGGATCAAAACCAACATCCCGCTGCACCGCGATCTGGTCCGCGACAAGGGCTTCTGCAAAGGCGGCGTGAATATCCATTATCTGGAAAAGAAACTGGGTATGGATAAGCACTAAGCCGCAATGACCTGCTGCGCGTCGGCGATACGGCGTCAAAAACAGCCGAGCAATGCTCATTTACAGACGTAAACTCCGCTTCCTCGGCTGTTCTTTCCTTGTCTCGCTCTAGCTCGCGAGGTCATTCCAAAAGTTTTCGACAAGGGCTGCCATTCGGCGGCCCTTGTCGTTTCTGCCGACCGCAAGCGGTGGCAGCCGCACCACTGCTTCAAGTAAGCTGCGCGCCAATTTGCGCCATCCCGCCACCGTGTTCACGAGGTTTGCCATGCCCTGGTTACAAGTCCGTCTCGCCATCACCCCAGAGCAGGCGCAAACCTACGAAGACGCACTGCTGGAAGTCGGCGCCGTGTCGGTGACCTTTATGGACGCCGAAGACCAGCCGATTTTCGAGCCGGACCTGGGCACCACCCCGCTGTGGTCGCACACCCATCTGCTCGCCTTGTTTGAGGCTGACACCGATGCCGACGCCGTGTTCGCCCACCTGCAACTGCTGACCGGCGCCGCACTGCCCGAGCACCAGGCCGAGGTGATTGCCGACCAGGACTGGGAACGCAGTTGGATGGACAACTTCCAGCCGATGCGTTTCGGCCAGCGCCTGTGGATAGTGCCGAGCTGGCATGCCGCGCCGGAGCCGGACGCCGTCAACCTGCTGCTCGACCCCGGCCTGGCCTTCGGCACCGGCACCCACCCGACCACCGCGCTGTGCCTGGAATGGCTGGACGGCCAGGACCTGGAAGGCTGCAACCTGCTGGACTTCGGCTGCGGCTCGGGGATTCTGGCCATCGCCGCCCTGCTGCTCGGCGCCAAACAGGCGGTCGGCACCGACATCGATTACCAGGCCATCGAGGCCTCGCGCGACAACGCCGAACGCAATGGCATCGACGCCGGCCGCTTGCCGCTCTACCTGCCGGAACAACTGCCGGCCGAGCAGGCCGATGTGGTGGTCGCCAATATCCTCGCCGGCCCCCTGGTGGCCCTGGCCCCGCAGATCACCAGCCTGGTCAAGCCGGGCGGGCGCCTGGCGCTGTCGGGTATCCTCGCCGAACAGGGCGAAGACGTGGCCGCCGCCTACGCCGAAGCCTTCGACCTCGATCCGCTGTGCATCCGCGATGGCTGGGTGCGCATCAGCGGCCGTCGGCACTGATGCCCGCAGGCCATACCGCTTGCGTTAGACTAGCGCCTCGTTTTGCACGGACCGCCGCATGACCGACAGCTTCGTCACCCAATGCCCCCATTGCCGCACCAGCTTCCGCGTCAGTCGCGCACAGCTGAGCGCCGCCCATGGCGCGGTGCGGTGCGGCGCCTGCCTGCATGTATTCAATGCCGGCCAGCAACTGCTTAGCCAATTGCCGCAGCAGGTGCGCCCCAGCGCCCCAGCCACGCCACGGCCGCCAGCGCCCAGTGCCAAACC
>DAITLT010000230.1:0-3361 GCA_036835505.1 Pseudomonas sp. | reverse complement strand
AAGTGCACCCGCGCCCGCAGCCACCGAACAAGCAACACCGGCCGGCAAACAGCCGAGCAAAACCCTGTGGATTCACGACGACCTGGATCTGGACAGCATCGACCTGGACGATGCCCTGGCCAAACTGGAAGAACAGGAACAACAGCTGTCCCAGGAGTTTCTGGCGATTGCCCGCGCCCCGGATCCGACGCAAAGCTTCCTCAACCCCCGCGAGCCGGCCAAGGCCTACGACGAGGACTGGGCCGAGCGCCTGCTGCACAACGACGCCGTCGCAGCGCGCCCAAGCAGCGCAACCCCGCCGCCAACCCCGCGCGTGAGCGAGCCACCGAGCCCCCACAGGCCCGCCCCAGCCGCCGCGCCTCACGGCGGCGCAATCACGCCTGAGGCCGGCAGCCCGGCGTCACGCAGCGAACCGACCCTGAACCTCAACAGCTTTCAGCTCGACAGCCACATCCCCAGCGCAGAGGCCGAACCAGAAGCCCTCCACGCCGATCCTGACGAGCCGCCGCTAAGCGCCATTGAGGCGCACGACGACGAGCAAGAATCCGCCGACTCGCAAGCGCCAGCAGAACAATCCGTCAGTGACAGCGACTACCGCAGCCCGCGCAACGAGCCGGGCCTGCGCGATGAAGGCCTGCTGCACCTGGAGCAGGAGCCACTGCAACTGGACTGGCAACAGCCGGCGAAAAAGCCCTGGGGCCGCACCCTCGGCTGGCTGGCGCTGAATCTGCTTGGCCTGCTGGCCCTCGCCACGCAATACATCAACTACCACTTCGCCGAACTGGCGCGCCAGGACCAATACCGCCCCTGGTTCGAGCAACTGTGCCCGGAGCTCGGCTGCACGTTGCCGTCCAAGGTGGACATCAGCCTGATCAAGAGCAGCAACCTGGTGGTGCGCAGCCACCCGGACTTTGCCGGCGCGCTGATCGTTGACGCGATCCTCTACAACCGCGCGCCCTTCTCACAACCCTTCCCGTTGCTGGAGCTGCGCTTCACCGACATAAACGGCCAGTTGCTCGCCAGCCGCCGTTTCAAACCCAGCGAATACCTCGCCGGCGAGTTGGCCGGACGCGCCGAAATGCCGCCGCAAACCCCGATCCATATCGCCCTGGACATCCTCGATCCCGGCACCCGAGCGGTGAACTACAGCCTGCACTTCCACTCCCCGGAATAAGCCGCAGGCGCTGTAATAACGGCGCCTGCAGGGCCAATCAAACCCTTCGCGATAACTCCCGCGCTGTTCATAATTTGTTCAAAACAGCCTTTATCCGGACATCCAGAGCGGGTATCATGCCCACCCTTTTTCGCACTCATCCGATCCAGCCAACTGCAGGGAAGACCCATGTCGGCGGTACGCATCGGCCCGTATACATTGCCCAATCAGCTGATTCTCGCGCCCATGGCCGGGGTCACTGACCAGCCCTTCCGGCAACTGTGCCGTCGCCTGGGCGCCGGCCTGGTGGTCTCGGAAATGGTCACCAGCGATGTCAGCCTGTGGAACACGCGCAAGTCCAGCCTGCGCATGATCCATAGCGGCGACGCCGAGCCGCGCTCGGTGCAGATTGCCGGCGGTGACCCGCAGATGCTCGCCGAAGCGGCGCGGCGCAATGTCGAGATGGGCGCACAGATTATCGACATCAACATGGGCTGCCCGGCCAAGAAGGTCTGCAACAAGGCCGCCGGCTCGGCCTTGATGAAAGACGAGCAGTTGGTCGGCGCGATTCTCCAGGCGGTGGTCGCCGCCGTGGAGGTGCCGGTCACCCTGAAGATCCGCACCGGCTGGGACCGGGCGACTAAAAATGGCCTGAACGTGGCGAAAATCGCCGAACAGTGCGGCATCAGCGCCCTGGCCGTGCATGGCCGCACGCGCGCCGACCTGTACAGCGGCGCGGCCGAGTACGACACCATCGCCGCGATCAAGCAGGCGGTGACGCTGCCGGTGTTTGCCAATGGCGACATCGACTCGCCGCAAAAGGCCCGCCAGGTACTCGACGCCACCGGCGCCGATGGCCTGCTGATCGGTCGTGCGGCCCAGGGCCGGCCGTGGATTTTCCGCGAGATCAATCATTACCTGGCAACCGGCACGCAACTGCCGGCGCCGGGGTTGCAGGAAGTAGAAGGCCTGTTGCTGGAGCACCTGGCCGCCCTGCACAGTTTTTATGGTGAGGTGATGGGCGTGCGCATCGCGCGCAAGCATGTCGGCTGGTATCTCGCCACCCTGCCGGGCGCCAGGGAGTTTCGCGCCCAGTTCAACCGGCTGGAGTCCACGGACGCACAGTGCGCCAAGGTTCGACAATTTTTCGTCGAGCGGCATAACGAACAACAAGGAGTGGCTGCATGACCACCATGACCGAGCATTTCCCTGCGCTGAACGGCTTTCAGCCAGCAACTTTTAACGGGACAACCGCGGTGAGTGACAACGTTAATCTAAAGCAGCACCTCAACACCCCCAGCGCCGAGGGCCAGACCCTGCGCGGCAATGTGGAGCGCGCCCTGCACAACTACTTCACCCGCCTGGAAGGTGCCGACGTCACCGACGTGTACAACCTGGTGTTGTCGGAGGTGGAAGCGCCGCTGCTGGAAACCGTGATGAATTACGTCAAGGGCAACCAGACCAAGGCCTCCGAGCTGCTCGGCCTGAATCGCGGCACCCTGCGCAAGAAGCTCAAACAGTACGACCTGCTGTAATCCGAGAATCTGATGGAAAAGGCCGGCGCGCGATGCGTCGGCCTTTTTGCTGATAAATCCTTTGACCGCCTGATGGAAACCACCATGACCGACCAGACCACTCGCCTCCCTGTCCGCCGCGCCCTGATCAGCGTCTCCGACAAGACCGGCATCCTTGAGTTCGCCCGCGAACTGGTAAACCTCGGCGTGGAAATCCTCTCCACCGGCGGCACCTTCAAGCTGCTGCAGGACAACGGCGTGCCAGCGGTCGAAGTGGCCGACTACACCGGCTTCGCGGAGATGATGGACGGCCGAGTGAAGACCCTGCACCCGAAGATCCACGGCGGCATCCTTGGCCGCCGCGGCATCGACGACGGCATCATGAGCGAGCACGGGATCAAGCCGATCGACCTGGTGGCGGTCAACCTCTACCCGTTCGCCGCCACCGTGGCCAAGCCGGGCTGCACCCTGCCGGACGCCATCGAGAACATCGACATCGGCGGCCCGACCATGGTCCGCTCCGCCGCCAAGAACCACAAAGACGTGGCCATCGTGGTTAACGCCGGTGATTACGCCAGCGTGCTGGCCAGCCTGAAAAGCGGCGGCCTAACCTACGCCGAGCGCTTCGCCCTGATGCTCAAGGCCTTCGAGCACACCGCCGCCTACGACGGCATGATCGCCAACTACCTGGGCA
>DAITLT010000229.1:0-5643 GCA_036835505.1 Pseudomonas sp. | reverse complement strand
ATGCCGTGCGGGTTGGCGACTATGACATGGGCCGCCTGCCCGGCCACTTCGGTATAGCCCTTGAGCTGGCTGGCATTGCCGCCGGTGACCTCGTTGAGAATCAACCCCGCCGCACCGCCTTTGAGGTTGGGGTTGCCGAGAATAATGCCGCCCAGTTGGGTCGCCTGGGCGCGGGCGGTGGCGTTGTTGAGGATCAGCCCCTGCTGGCCGACGTTGTAGTCGCTGAATTTGTTGTGCGACAAGCCGCTGCCATTGGGCGTGGCGATGTTGACTATGGGTACGCCGTTGCCGGCCTGACCCAACTGGGTATTGCCGCCCGCCGCGTCTACCGTCAGTTCCGCTGCCGTGGCCACAATCGGATTGAGAAACATTATTCCGATCAACAGCGTGGCGATGTTTTGAAACAGCGGGCTACGAACGTCCATTTACAACAACTCCTACAACTTTAGATCAAAGGGCCGCAGCACGCCGTCCCAGAGAGTGAATCGAATGATTTGAACCCGTTTATTAGACGGCATGCCAACTGCTTTAATTAGCTTCGCAAACTGCTGTTAAGGCAAGCATGGTGGTTGGCACAGCGGTCGGTGTATTAGCAATACTTGTTGCTGTCGAAATAACCATGCCCGCATTTTGGTCCCCCTCTAGCTTGTAGGGCTTATTGTCACAGGCTTTTTTGGCTTTTGTGTTTATGTTTTCTAACAACCCTTCGCGCGAGTTAAATACGCTACCACTGCTTGATATGTAGTACTTTCCGGGCTCGATTTCGTTCACGGCAGTGAATGTACAACCGCTCACTATCACCGACAGCAATATTATTAATGTGTGCTTATTCAAGAATGCAGCCCTTGGTAATGGTCTAACAATTAATTAGTTCAACGCGGCGGATTAGCGAGCACGCTCATCAACTGGGGGCCGCGCGAGCCATGAGCGCCTTGATACGCTCAGCACAAGTACCCTCGCGAAAGCCGCTCTTGGGCTTTCGCGCTGGCGAGCTCAGACCCTAGTCAGTTCCATATTTTGGTGAGCGCGGACCGTACAACAGAGCAGGTGGTTTGCCTGCTGAAAGCAGACGCTGACTGGCGGTGCCGGCAATGGGGTAAGCCGCATCATCTTGAGCACTACTGATGATTTGCTTTACCGCTGCAGTAATCAGCATTCCAACCAGACCGCCAGCGTTGTTATTACCGCCCTCCTCGCTCGATGCAGTAGCAGAGCCAGTCCACAACGTGGTGCCTGTTTTAAGATCCACAAGCTTGGCATCGGCCGTCACAATGGTGGCGCTGCTGATGAGCATGTAGCTGGTGCCATACTCCTTCACGGAGACATACAGAGCGGCATCAGCACCGAAAATCTCCTTCAGTTTGGCCGGCGAAACCTGATGGATATCCGTGGGAGTACTCAGACCATTCTGCTGGAAGGTTTCATCCACCAGTGCAACCGGCAGCACGTAGTAACCCGCCTCGGCCAGTGGATAGGTTACTTGCGACATCATGCCGTAAGTGGCCTTCACGTCCGGGGACTCGTTCAGTGGCGGCAACACCACAATCGAACGCGGGCGAGCCTCTTTGAACGCAGAGTAATCAATCGTTTTAACGGGCGCACAGCCACTCGCCAGCCCTACTACCAGTAGGCCCATTAGGAGATTGCGAAAACGAGTCATCATTGTTGACCGCCTTTCTTGGCGTTATTCAGCAAGAAGTCCATGTAGGTGGCCGACTCGGGAAACAGTGCCTTCTCGGTTTGAAATTGCTGAACCATCTGGTCATCCTTGCCCAAGCTGGAATACAGCAGCCCTAATTGCGCGTGATACCCCGGTGGCACAGCACCATCCTGAGCCTTTATTTTTTGCAGATCAGCTTCCAGAACCTCAATCTGCTGCTCTTTCGGCTCCCCCTTCAAGTATTGATAAACCTGCTGCTGATAGCCCTCCCATTGATAGAGAGGCTTCTGCTGCGCACACCCTGCCAGCAGCAAATACGCCAGCCCCCCAGTTGTGGCAAGACACCACGATTTAATACTTCTGCCCATGAGATATGTACCGCTCCTTTTTGTTGATATTTCTTACTGGTTCTGCGGGTTCCAGACACCGCTATCGACGGCGTTCACCAGCTTGTTCACGGCTTCGCGCATGGCCAAGTCGAGCACCTTGCCGTTGAGCGTCGAGTCGTAACTCGCGGTACCGCCAAAACCAATAATTTCGCGATTGGACAGCGCGTATTCACCGGCGCCTTGGCTGGCGTAGACAACTTCCGAGGTGGTTATATTGACGATATTGAGCGCGACCTTGGCGTAGGCCACTTGCGTTTTGCCACGGCCCAGGATGCCGAATAACTGGTGGTCGCCGACTTCCTTACGACCGAACTCGGTGACATCCCCAGTCACCACGTAGTCGGCGCCTTTCAGATGTTGAACTTGCTTCTTGATTGCGGCCTCTTGTTGGATTTCACTCATATTGTCGCGATCCAACACGTTGAAGTGGTTGGTCTGCTGTAGGTGGGTAATAAGGATGGTCTTGGCCTGACCACCTAAACGGTCAATGCCATCGGAAAAAATACCGCGCATATAGCTAGAGCGGTTATCGAACTTGCCCACGGCAATGGGGGTACGCACGCCGCTATAGGAACGATTAACGCTTTCCACCTGCTGTATTGGCAGCGCAGTCGAGGTTTCAGTCGCACAACCCGACAACCCGACTAAGGCTGCAGAGGCCACTGCGAACATCAGATTTTTGCTTGCGATAACTTGCATCTGTATCTCCTAAGAAAACTGGTTTTGTTAAAAAAACACATCGACGCGAAAATACATCGGGCTCTCTCGCTCGGTGATGTACGTCGGGCGCTCTAATGACTGCGAAAAGGTGACCGACGCCGCCAGGTATTGGCCGCGCGCGCTGAGTTCAAGGGCATTACCACTCATGCGGCCATGGGCGATGGGGTTGTGCGCCCCATGCTCGATTACCCCGACGTCATAAGCCAAAGTGGCACCGTACTCTTGCAGCCATGGCTGCACGCTGACCCACGGAATAGGCCGACGCCAGCGCAACTGATTGCGCCAATAGCCACCGCTGTCACCCGTTAGCGATTGCTCCTTAAAGCCGCGCACCGATGCCAGGCCACCGATGCTGATGCGTTGCGGGCTGAACAGCACGTCTTCACTCTGTTGGCCGGTGGCCAAGCTGTCGACACTGAACGACTCGCCCCACAGCGCAAAGGGCTGCAGGTAGCTTAGGGTCAGGCTGTATTTGTTGTAGCGGGCCACCGGCTCAAAACCATGCGGATTACCATTGCCCTGCGCACCCAATAGGCCAATGCCGCGCTGCCAGCCGGCATCTAGGTTGACGAAGGCCGTACCGATACGCCGCCCGTGGTTAAAGCCCAACTGGCCCTCGCTAAGATCTTGACTGGAGACATCGACAAGACTGTTTTCGATGTAATTGCGACTACTGCTTTGACTGACGCCAAGGCTGGCAGCGGTCTTGCTGAGGCCGTCACGGTGCAACACACGCTCGGCACGCAGTTGCTGGGTTTCGCTGTCGCCCTTTTGCTCAAAGCTAAAGTCAGCCGCCTCGGCCAAGGAGCGATAGTTGTTTTGGCTGTAGTTGTAGTTAAAGGTCCACCAGCCATAAGGCAGGCTGTAGTTAAGGCTTTGGTTGGTGGAGTGACGCCAGGTATCGCTGACCGTATCGCCACCCGTGCGCAGGCTCAGTTGATCGGCCAAGCCCAACGGGCTGTCCCAATCCAAACCCGCGCCCCATTGCTGCTCACCGGTGCTGTCCTGGCCATCATTATTGCGATTGAAGCTGGCGCGCCACGGTTTGTCCCGCTGCCCTTTGAGCTGCACACGACTACCGCCCACCTCTTGCCCAGGCAGCAATTCCAACTGCGCTTGGCGTGAAGGCAAACGGTTGACTTGATCAACTAGTTGCTCAAGGTCACGCAGATTAAGCACCCCGCCAAGGGTGCCGGGGAAGGTCATACCCAGTTCGCGGGGGCTGGCGACCTCGGAGCTATCCAGACCTTCCAGCCGACCTTCAACCACGACGATTTCCAACTCGCCATCAGCCAAATCTTGCTGCGGCAGATACGCCCGCGTGGTCACAAAACCGCGATCGGTGTACTGGTTGGTAATGATCTTCAACAACTCATTGAGCTGGCCAACGCCCAGACACTTACCCAGAAATGGCGCTACCAGCTCATTACGCACAGATTCACTCAGATGCTCGGCACCCCTGAGCGTGATGCGCTGAATATCAAAGCAACGGTCATCCGGCGCGCTCGGCGCAACGGGTGTAGTCGGGGCTGCTTGCGGTAGTTGCTGCAGGTCCTGAAGACGTTGCTGCTGTTGCTCAAGCAAGCGCTCCTGGCGCTGGCGGATTAGGTCTTGATCACCTGGAGAAGGCGGTAGCGAAGCTGCAATTGCCGGCCCTGCGAAGAGTACACAGAGCGTCGAAAGAGCACAGAGAGGGCGAAGAAAAAACACGCGTTTCAGTCCATTGAGCGGCAGGGGGGCGCGAATGTAACAAAAAATGAGTTACACAGCGATTGTTCGTTTGAGATGCAAGCATGTATCAACTGAAACAATGCAAAACGGCAGCCGAGGCTGCCGTTTTGTTGTGACCTGCGCTTATTAACGCGGGAAAGCGGGTGGGTTAACCCCGGCCATGTCTTCCATCACGCGTACAACCTGGCAGCTGTAGCCGAACTCGTTGTCGTACCACACGTACAGGACAACGCGGTTTTCGTTGCAGATGGTGGCTTCGGCATCGACCACGCCGGCGTGGCGCGAGCCAACGAAGTCAGTGGACACCACTTCCTGGGACTGGACGAAGTCGATCTGCTTTTGCAGATCCGAATGCATGGCCATCTGGCGCAGGTATTCGTTGATCTCGTCACGGGTGGTAGCTTTCTCAAGGTTGAGGTTGAGGATGGCCATCGACACGTTTGGCGTCGGTACGCGAATGGCGTTGCCGGTCAGCTTGCCTTTCAGCACTGGCAGTGCCTTGGCGGCAGCGGTGGCGGCGCCGGTTTCGCTGATCACCATGTTCAGCGGTGCCGAACGACCACGGCGATCGCCCTTGTGGAAGTTGTCGATCAGGTTCTGGTCGTTGGTGTACGAGTGCACGGTTTCAACGTGACCGTTGGCGATGCCGTACTGGTCGTTGATCGCCTTCAGCACCGGCACGATGGCGTTGGTGGTGCAGGAAGCAGCCGAGATGATCTTGTCATCGGCGGTGATGTCGGCATGGTTGACGCCATGCACGATGTTTTTCAGCGCGCCTTTGCCCGGTGCAGTCAGCACCACGCGATCAACACCTGGGCAGGCCAGGTGCTGGCCCAGGCCCTCGGCATCACGCCAGACACCGGTGTTGTCCACCAGCAGGGCGTTTTCGATGCCGTACTGGGTGTAGTCCACTTCGGTCGGCGCCTTGGCGTAGATCACCTGGATCAGGTTGCCGTTGGCGGTGATGGTGTTGTTGGCTTCATCGATGGTGATGGTGCCGTCGAACGGGCCATGCACCGAGTCACGACGCAGCAGGCTGGCGCGCTTGGCCAGGTCATTGGCGGCGCCTTTGCGCACCACGATGGCGCGCAGACGCAGGCCGTCGCCACCACCGGTTTTCTCGATCAGGATGCGCGCCAGCAG
>DAITLT010000228.1:0-5663 GCA_036835505.1 Pseudomonas sp. | reverse complement strand
TTGGTGTTCTCATCCAGGGCCGCCAGCAGCACCAGCTCGCTGGAGATGAACTGATCACCCTTTTGCTGGGACAGGCGGTCGGCCTGATTGAGCAGGCGCGCCAAATCCTGAGACAGATTCACGTCGCCGGTGGGGTTCTGGATTTTCGGCAGTTGATCCAGCTCTTTGCTCAGGGCCTGACGCAGGCCGGCCACATCGAAGCCGACTTGCATCAACAGCGGCTTGAGCGAGCCGCCTTGCTGTTCAAGCAAGGCCTGAAGCAAATGCACCGGCTCGATCGCCGGATGGTCGTGGCCCACCGCCACGGACTGGGCGTCTGACAGTGCCAACTGCAACTTACTGGTTAAACGATCAATACGCATGATTTCATCCTTTGCGTTGAAGGGCGGGGCCGCTGCAATGCACACAGCTCGAGGGTCTGTTGACGCCTCATCATGAGTCGCGAATGAAACGTCAACAGACCCTAGCGAAAACCCGCTAGTTACAAGCTAGATGAGGATGATTCTGGGCGATTCAAGACCCGCAGCCTTGATACAGATCAGCAGTCGCGCTGCGACTGCCTAGTCCAGCCAGACCAGCGAGGCGAAGCGCCCCGTGCGCGCGGCACGCCGATAGGAATAAAAGCGCGGATCGTTGACCGTGCAAAAGCCGCCGCCGTACACCGAGGACACCCCACAAGCGGCCAGACGCAGGCGCGCCAGGGCATAGATGTCGGCCATAAAGCGCCCGGCATTGGCGCTGGGAACAAAGGCGCTGGCAGCCTGCGGATCGGCGTCAAGAAACACCTCGCGCACTTCACTGCCCACTTCAAAGGCCTGCGGGCCAATGGCCGGGCCCAGCCAGACCAGCACCTCGCTCGCCGGGACGGCCAGCGCGGCCAAAGTCGCCTCCAGCACCCCAGCCGCCAGCCCGCGCCAACCGGCATGGGCTGCCGCGACACGGCTGCCGGCGCGATCACAAAACAGCACCGGCAGGCAATCGGCGGTCAGCACGGCACAGGCAACCCCGGTTTTGGCCGTCCAACTGGCATCCGCTTCGGCAACGACAGCAGGATCGGCATCGGCCACCGCCACGCCATGCACCTGCCGCAGCCAGGCGGGCGAGCAGTCAATGCGCGCGGACAGGCACTGACGATTGTGCGTCACCGCCTGCAAGTCATCCTCGACATGCTCGGCCAGATTGAAGGTGTCAAACGGCGCCAGGCTGACGCCGCCGGCGCGGGTGGTCACGCAGGCCTTGACCCGCGCCGGGGCCGGCCAGTCCGGCAACAACCAATCCGCGGTCGGCATCATCAGCCGATAAACGCTTCGCGATCCTGACGCAGCAGCGTCAGCAACCAGACGAAGTCATCCGGCAGGGGCGATTCCCACTTCATGCGCTGCCCGGTGCTCGGGTGTTCCAACTCCAGGAAGCGCGCATGCAGGGCCTGACGCGGGAAGTCCTTGAGCGCCTGGACCAGGGTCTGGCTGGCGGCCGGCGGAATGCGGAAGCGCCCGCCGTAGGCCGGGTCGCCCACCAGGGGGAAATTGATATGCGCCATGTGTACGCGAATCTGGTGCGTGCGCCCGGTTTCCAGCTTGACCCGCGTATGGGTGTGGGCGCGGAAACGCTCGAGCACGCGGTAATGGCTGACCGCCGGCTTGCCACCCTCCATCACCGCCATGCGCTGGCGCTGCTGACCATGCCGACCGATGGGCGCGTTGATCTTGCCGCCGGCGGTAATCACGCCGATCACCACGGCCTCATAGATGCGGCTGACGGTGCGGCTCTGCAGTTGCTCGACCAGCTTGGTCTGCGCCTGCAGGGTCTTGGCCACCACCATCAGGCCGGTGGTGTCTTTGTCCAGACGATGGACGATGCCGGCGCGCGGCACATTAATGATGTCCGGCACATGATGCAGCAGGGCATTCAACAGGGTGCCATCCTGATGGCCCACGGCCGGATGTACGACCAGGCCGGCGGGCTTGTTGATCACCAGAATCTGCTCGTCCTCGTAGACAATATCCAGCGCAATGTCCTGGGCGATCCACTCGCCCTGGGCTTCCTGCTCGGCGCTCAGGGCCAGCACGGCGCCGCCGTGGACGATGTCGCGCGGGCGCAACACGGCACCATCGACGGTCAGATGGCCGTCCTTGATCCAGCCAGACAGGCGCGAACGGGAATACTCATCGAACAGCTGAGCGGCGATTTGGTCGAGACGCTGGCCACCGAGTTCGCTGGGAACCTCGGCGCGGTGTTGAATGATTTCAGGCATGGGCTGCTGCAGAGGGCGCTGAGCCTTTGGTTTCGGCTGCACGCTTGTGGTTAAATACGGCGTCTTTGTCCCGGCAATGCGGGACGCCCATCATAACAGGACGACTGCGCTCAAGACAGCCAGCCGTCACAGGGACGCAAGCCGCCATGCAAGTGAAACACCTGCTGCTGATCGCCATCCTCGGACTCACCGCCGCCTGTTCGTCTAATGAAACCGTTGACGAAAACCTCAGCGAAACCGAACTCTACCAGCAGGCCCAGGCCGACCTGGACACCAGCAGCTACAGCAGCGCCGTGAGCAAGCTCAAGGCCCTGGAGTCGCGCTACCCGTTCGGCCGCTACGCCGAACAGGCGCAGTTGAACCTGATCTACGCCTACTACAAGAACATGGAGCCGGAGGCCGCCAAATCGGCTGCCGAGCGCTTTATCCGCCTGCACCCGCAAGACCCGAACGTCGATTACGCCTACTACCTCAAGGGCCTGACCTCGTTTGACCAGGATCGCGGCATCATGGCGCGCTTCCTGCCACTGGACATGACCAAGCGTGACCCCGGCGCCGCCCGCGACTCCTTCAACGAGTTCGCCCAGTTGACCAGCCGCTACCCCAACAGCCGCTACGCGCCCGACGCCAAGAACCGCATGGTCTACCTGCGCAACCTGCTGGCCGCCTATGAAGTCCACGTTGGCCACTACTATATCCAGCGCCAGGCCTATGTTGCCGCCGCCAACCGCGGTCGCTACGTGGTGGAAAACTTCCAGGAAACTCCAGCCGTGGCCGACGGCCTGGCCCTGATGGTCGAGGCCTACCAGCGCCTGGGCATGGATGACCTGGCCGCCACCAGCCTGGACCTGCTCAAGCAGAACTACCCGGAGTCGCCATTCCTAGTCGATGGCCAGTTCGTACCCAGCGAAGCCGAAGCCGACAACCGCAGCTGGCTGAGCAAGGCCACCCTCGGCCTGCTGGAAAACGACGCGCCACTGCCACCCGGCGAGACCCGCGCCAGCCAGGATGTGATCCGCCAGTACGAAAACGCCGAGGAAGAAATCCCCGACGAGCTGCAGCCGGAAAACCAGAACGAAGACGCGCCGGAAGATCAGTCGGCCAAGACTGAGGGCACCGACCGCTCGGTCTGGAGCTACATGACCTTCGGCCTGTTCGACTGAGCGCGGCCACGGCACCAAGCACCACCCGCCGATGACCTGATGCCGTTCACTTAAACCAAGTGAACGGCATTTTTGTAGCCCGGATGAAATCCGGGGAGTTAGTCGCCCTGCAAATATCTCCCGGATTTCATCCGCGCCACACCTGTGGTGCCTTAAGTGAGCGGCATTGGCCATTGGCCTCCCTTTTTTATTCCGGCGGCCAATCGCCCTCAACGCCCCTGTGCTGCCACCCCGCAGCCGGCTAAACTCGAGCTTTAGCCAAAAAGAGATCGCCATGCTGTTTCGCCTGCTGTTTATCCTGACCCTTGTGGGCGCCCTGATCTGGTTCTGGCGCCGCAGCCGGCGCAGCAATCGCCGCCCGCCACAGGGCGAACCCAGCAGCGAGAGCATGGTGCGCTGCGCCCGCTGCAACGTTCACCTGCCACAACGCCTGGCCCTGCACCAACAGACCCACTGGTACTGCTGCCAGGCTCACCTGCAACAAGGCCCCGCCCGGCGTGACTAATGCACCCCTGCAGCTGAACAGCAATCAGAGCCTGCGCATCCTGCGCCTGTCGCACCTGTACCGCCTGATCATTGGCCTGGCCCTGGTGGTACTGATCTCCAGCGACATCGATGAGCAGGTACTCGACCTCGCCAACAGCGCGCTGTTTCGCTATGTCAGCTGGGCCTATCTGGGCTGCAACCTGCTGTTCGCCGCCTGGGTACGCAACCCTGCGCAGCTGCTGCAGGTGTTTGCCGTCGCCCTGCTCGATGTGCTGCTGCTCTCGGCGCTGTTCTACGCCGCCGGCGGCAGTCCGAGCGGCCTGGGCAATCTGCTGATCGTCGCGGTGGCAATCGCCAATATCCTGCTGCGCGGGCGCATCGGCCTGCTGATCGCCGCCGTAGCCGCCATCGGCATGATCTACCTGACCTTCTACCAGAGCATCAGCCGCCCTGCCGCCGCCAACCAGTACCTGCAAGCCGGCGCCCTCGGCGCCCTGTGCTTCGCCGCCGCCATCGTCCTGCAAGGCCTGACCCGGCGCCTGCAATTGAGCGAAAGCCTGGCCGCCCAGCGCGCCGCCGACGTAGCCAACCTGGAGGCCCTCAACAGCCTGATTTTGCAGCGCATGCGCACCGGCATCCTGCTGCTCGACAACCAGCATCGGGTGCTGCTGGCCAACCCCGGCGCCCTCAGCCTGCTGGGCCATGAATCGCTGCAGGGCAAGGTGCTCGACCCGCATTGCATCGAACTGGTCAAGCGCCTGCAGCAATGGCGGATCAACCCGAGCATGCGCCCGCAAAGCCTGCAGGCCTTGAGCAACGGCCCGCTGCTGCAGCCCAGCTTCGTACCCATGCAGCGCGGCGAAAGGCTCGACACCCTGGTGTTTCTCGACGACATCTCACAAATTGCCCAGCAGGCTCAGCAGCTCAAGCTTGCCTCCCTCGGCCGCCTGACCGCCGGCATCGCCCATGAAATTCGCAACCCGCTGGGCGCCATCAGCCATGCCGCACAACTGCTGCAAGAGTCCGAAGACCTGCCCAGTGGCGACCGGCGCCTGGCGCAGATCATTCAGGACCATTCGCGGCGGATGAACCTGGTGATTGAAAATGTCCTGCAACTGTCACGCAGACGCCAGGCCGAACCGCAATTGCTCGACCTTAAATACTGGCTGCACCGCTTCGCCAGCGAGTTCCGCCAGAACCTGCCGGAACAACAGACCCTGCACCTGAAAACCTGCAGCGGCAGCCTGCAAACCCGCATGGACCCGCACCAACTGACTCAGGTGCTGAGCAACCTGGTGCAAAACGGCCTGCGCTACAGCAGCCAGTGCCATGCGCAAGGTCAGGTCTGGCTCGACCTGTTCCGCGACCCGGACAGCGATCTGCCGGTGCTCGAGGTGCTGGATGACGGCCCCGGCGTGCCCGCCGAACAACTGCAACATATATTTGAGCCGTTCTATACCACCGACAACAAAGGCACCGGTCTGGGCCTGTATATTTCCCGCGAGCTGTGCGAAAGCAATCAGGCCCGCCTGGACTACCAACACCGCCAAGGTGGCGGCAGTTGCTTGCGCATCACCTTCGCCCATTCACGCAAACTGAGCTAACCATGAGCCGGCAGAGAGCCCTGATCGTCGACGACGAACCCGATATCCGCGAGCTGCTGGAGATCACCCTCGGCCGCATGAAGCTCGACACCCGCAGCGCCCGCAACGTCAAGGAGGCGCGCGAGTGGCTGGCCAAGGAGCCGTTCGACCTGTGCC
>DAITLT010000227.1:0-5692 GCA_036835505.1 Pseudomonas sp. | reverse complement strand
GCCAGGCGCCACCCGGCGCCGTTCCAGGTCGCGCAGCATGTCGTTGACCAGGCTCATCGCCAGCCCTCCAGCCAGACACCGAGCCACGGCCAGGCGGCCAGCAGCAAGAGCGGGACACCGGCCAGCAGGCCCCAGCGCAGCCAGGACGGCACCCGCTGCAGCAGCCTCGGGGCGCCATCGGTATCGGCCAGGGCGCTGCGTACCTGGGCCACCCCGACCTGCCGGCGGCCTTGGCCATAGGCCGCCATCAAGGCTTTATTGCCGAGGATATTCAGCAACCTTGGAATACCGCCGCTGCCACGCACCAGCAGGCGCACGGCGGCGTTGCTGAACAGCGGCTCGCCGCGGTAACCGGCCACGCTCAGGCGCTCCTGCAGGTAGCGCCCGGTATCGCGGACATCCAGCGGGCGCAGGCGATAGGCAAAGGTGATGCGCTGGCGCAACTGGCGAAATTCATGGCGGGCCAGGGTCGCATCCAGCTCCGGCTGGCCAAACAGCACCACCTGCAGCAGCTTGTGCTGCTCGGTTTCCAGGTTGGTCAGCAGGCGCAGGGCCTCAAGGGTTTTATCCGGCAGGGCCTGGGCTTCGTCGATCAGCAAGACGGTGCTCTTGCCCGCGGCCGCCAGCTCGATCAGGCGATGGTGCAGGGCATCCAGCAGGCTCATGGCATCGTGGCTTTCGATGTCGGCAATGCGCAGCTCGCGGGCCAGAGCCTGGCGCAAGTCCAGCGGCGACAGGCACGGATTGGGCAGGTAGGCCAGTTGATAGCGCTCGGCGTCCAACAGGTTAAGCAGGGCGCGGCACAGCAGGGTTTTGCCGGTGCCGACCTCGCCGGTGACCTTGATAAAGCCCTCGCCCTCGGCCAACGCCACCCGCAGCAGGTTCAGGCAGGCCTGATAGGGCGCCAACTGGACCAGAAACTCGGTGTTGGGGGTCAGCGCGAAAGGCTTCTCACGCAGCCCGAAGTAGGCCTGATACATGGCTTATCTCAGCTCTTTGAAGGCCGCAGCGCTCTTCTGGATTTCGTTGATCCAGGTGTCCTCGGCGACCACTTGTGGGCGCATGAGGATCACCAGTTCGCTCTTCTTCAGGTTCTTGCGCTGCTGCTGGAACAGCCAGCCGACAAAGGGCAAGTCCGACAGCCAGGGCACATTGGCGTCGAGGTTCTCGTTGTCGTTCTGCAGCAGGCCGCCGATCACCACCACCTGGCCACTGCGGGCGCGGACGATGGAATCGGACTGGCGCGAAGTGGTACGCGCGGTGGGCAGGTTGAGGGTGCCGAAGGTCTCGCCGAGGTTGATCTGGGTATCGTCCTCGGTGACCTTGCTCACCGAGGGCCGCACATGCAGGGTGACCTGGCCCTGGCCGTCGATCTGCGGGGTGACGTCGAGGGAAATCCCGGAAAAGAACGGCGTCAGGGTGATGTCCGGTGTCGAACTGCCATCGCCACTGGTGCTGGTGGTGGTGGTGCTGGAGGACACGTCGGTGACGAAGTATTCGTCGGTGCCGACCTTGATCACCGCCTTTTGGTTGTTCAGGGTGGAAATCCGCGGGGTGGACAGCACGCGCACCTCGCCCTGGGTTTCCAGCAGCTCCAGCACGCCCTCAAAGTCGCCGACATTCAGCGCAGCACTGAATACGCCACCGATGGTCTGCGGACCGGACAAAGCATCGCCTTTGACACGAACACCGCCATCACTCCCCGTGGCACTCCAGTCGACGCCGGCCTGGAATTTGTCGTTGAGGTTCACTTCAAGAATCTTGGTTTCCAGGATCACCTGGCGCTGCAGGTTGATATGCGCCTGCTTGAGAAAGCCCTCGACACTTTGCTGGTCGGCGCTGGAGGCACGCACCACCATCAACCCGGCTTGGGGGTTGATGACCACGCTGTTGGCCTCTTCATTGCCGACAATCATGCTCACCACGCTGTTGAGCTCCTTCCAGAAATCCACATTGCTGGTGGTCACCAACTGGGTCGAGGGCCGGGTGGTCGAGGAGGTGCTGTTGGTGGTGGTGCCGTTGCTGCTGTCGCTGTTATCGCTGGTGGTCACCTGGCCGGAACTGACCTCGGTGTCGGTGATGCCCTGACGCTGCAGATTCAGGTAGTTGATGTCGTAGGTGCGGGTAATCGCCTGGTTGGGCAGGATCTGATAGCCGTAGCTGGTGCGGGCGAAGTCATAGCCGTAGCTGTCGCGCACCGCCGTCAGCACCTCTTCGAGGGTGACGTTGCGCAGGCTGAAGGTGATGTTGCCGCTCACCTCGGGATGCACCACCAGGTTCTGCCCGGCGCCATCCATCAGGCTGAGGAAGAAGTCCCGCGCGGGCATGTCCTTGGCCGCCACATCCAGACGCGCACCGCGGCGTGGCTGGGCTTCCAGCGGCGGTGGGGCGATCAGCGCGGCCTGCACCGAGGCCGGTGGCGCCACCTTGCCACGGCTTTGCGCCAGGCTTTCATCGAGCAGCCGATTGCTCTGCTCGTAGAGCTGCTGGTCGCCATCGGTGAAGGTCTGGCAGGCGCCCAGCAGGCCGAGCGCAGCGCACAGTGCCAGGCGGGTCAGGGGGATACGCAGCAAAGGGGTGGACTGCATGGCGTTATCGACTCAATTTCATGATGGGTTCGACCAGGCGCAGGGTTTGCTGCTGACCTTGCCGCTCAAGAACCACGGAATGGGCATAAATGGCCCGCAGGCGGGCGCCGCCGAGATCGTCACCGACCTTGACCTGCTGGCCGCTGATGACCGCATGGGCCTGACCATTGCGGCGCACTATGGCCTGCAGCACCAGGCTCGGCTGGGCCGCCTCGGCCGGCGCCTGGGCATCCATGGCGACAGGCGCCTGGGTCGGATCGAGGGCCGCCAGGGCGCCCGCACTGCAGGCCAGCAACAAGCCCAGATAAACAGGTTTAAACACCGATCCACCCCGCTTCGCGACTGAGGGTGTAGAGCACCAGGTGGATACTGGCCGGGGCGCCGGCCTTACCAACCTGATAATCCAGGCTGTCCCAGTGCAGGCGCCAGCCGCTGGCCTGAATCGCCTGCAGATACGCCAGCAGGTCGAAATAACCGCCTTCCAGGCTGAGTTTGAGGCCGTGCTTGTAGAGGGTCAGGGGGGCTTCAGCGGCAGTGACCGGGTTACCTGCTGCCGACGCAGTGGCAACCGCCGGCAGCTGTAACGGCTCGCTAAAGCTGTGCAGGCTGAGCAGGCGCAGATTGGCCTGGCTGCGTAGCAACTCTTCCAATACGCCGCGCATTTTCGCCGCCGGCATCAGCCCGGCCGTGTCGCGGTCAATCTCGCCAATCAGTTGCTCGCCACCGGCCTGGGCCGCCAGCAACGCCGAGCGATAAGGCAGATTGGGATCGGCCGCCAGTTGCGCCTGCAAATCGGCGAGACCGACCTGCGCCGCCTGCTGACGGGCCTCGGCACTGCGCTGCAAGGCCTGTTGTTGAGCGCCGCGCTGGGTCAGCGGGTCGCCCAGCAGGAGCATATAGAGCATGCCCACCAGCGCCACGGCCCCGGCATAGATCAGCCACTGCTCACGCGGCGCCAGCAGCAACCAGCGCTGCAACAGATTATTCATCGCCCTTCCCCCCCGCAGTCGGCTGCGATGCCAGACGGAAGCTGAGCACCCCTGCGGCATTGCGCTGCAACTCAAAATCGGCAAAGACCCGGCCGCTAAACTCCGGGCTGACGCCCAGGCTGTGCAGGTACAGAGGCAGCAATTGCTGATCCTGGGCGAATCCGTGCAAGGTCATATGCTCGCCGCCCTCGCCCAGGCTGATGCGCTGCAGCCATAAGCCAGTGGGCGGATGACGCTCGGACAAACCGGCCAGCGGCGCAACAAAGCCGCGCCGCTGCTGGGCGCCAAGCCGCTGTAAATGGCTGACCAAACGCTGCAGTTGTTGATTGGCCGCCTCTTGACGGGCCAGTTGCAAGGGCAGCTCGGGGTCCAGTTGCGGCGCCTGAAAGCCGAGCTTGGCCGCGTCGAACTGGCTTTCCAGCTGCAGGGCGAGCGCCTGGGCGGCAGCGGCGTGGGCCGTGTGCTGACGCAACTGCCAGGCCTGCCAGCCGGCATGGGCAAGCAGTAACAGCAGCAACAGAATCCAGCCCAGGGTCATTTGCCGCGGGCTAGGGCCGTCCCGGCGTTTGGCCTCGACCTGATAGAGGTTGATATTTTGCATCAAGCCTCCTGGCGCAGGGCGGCGCCGACGGCGGTCAGGCAGTAGGCCTGCTGCTGCTCATCCAGCGCGGCGGCGGCCTGGCCGACAAACAGCTCGCGCAGGTCGAGGGCTTGCAGGTTGACCGCCAGACCGCTGCTCAGAGCCGCCAGCATGGCCGCGCCATCGCGCTTCATCGGCAGCAGCAACAGGCGGTTGATATAGCCCTTGCCCAACTGGCTTTCGAAGTAATCCAGGGAGCGCTGGATCTCCAGGGTGACCCCGGCAAAGCCCGCCGCCGCCCGGTCCAGGCCCTGCTCGATGCGCCGCGCCATATACAGATCGGCGCCCTGCTGGATGCAGATCAGCCCTTCGCTGGAGCGCAGGCGCAACAGGCCCAGGTTGAGGCCTTCGGCACCGGCCTGCAGACCCAGGTTGCGAAAAGCCATTTCCGTCACATCGATACTCTGCAGACGCAGGCCGGCGTGTTTGAGCAGCGCCTTCCAGCCGGCCAGGTGAGATTTGCCCAGCACCGCGCAATAGGCCATGCGCGAACGGCCACGGTAGGCGTCTTCAGGCAGGGCGAAGGCATCCACCTGCACCTGCTCCAGGGGTTCGCTGATCAAGTCCTTGATCCGCCAGCGCAGGGCATCGCGCAGCTCGTCGGCCGGCACGTCGGGGCAATCGAGCAGAAGCATCTGATACAGGGCCGGGTGCAGGACGAAATTGACCGGCATCCCCGCCAGGCCCAGTTCAGCCACCAGGCCCTTGAGCAATTCGGGCTGCTGCTCCGGCGTGCCCGGCCGAAACAGGCAGTGGCGCAACTGCACCGGCTGACCGGGGCTGCGCTGGACATGGGCCAGGGCGATGCCTTCCGGGCCAATTTCGATGCCCAGCAAGCCGTTCGCTACCTGCTTGTTGTTTTTCCACCACGCCAACAAGGTCGTTCCCTCAAGCTACTGCGCCGGGCGCAATCTCGACGATGGCCAAGGATTCGCCAGCGGCACGCTGTAGAATGGCCCTTTCGACTCGACCTTGAGCCCAATCATGTTCCATGTAGTGCTGTTTCAGCCGGAAATTCCACCCAATACCGGCAACATCATTCGCCTGTGCGCCAACAGTGGCTGTCACCTGCACCTGATCGAACCGCTGGGCTTCGAACTGGACGACAAGCGCCTAAGACGCGCCGGTCTGGACTACCACGAATATGCAACATTGAAACGACATCAAACACTTAGCGACTGTATAGCAGAAATCGCTGGAGGTCGGATATTCGCCTTTACCACCAAAGGCAGCCATTGCTACGCAGAATGCCAGTATCAGCCTGGGGATATTTTCCTGTTTGGCCCGGAAAGCCGTGGCCTGCCCGCGGAGATTCTCGACAACCTGCCCGCCGAACAGCGCCTGCGCCTGCCCATGCAAGCCGGCTGCCGCAGCCTCAACCTGTCTAACACTGTGGCCATCGCCGTATATGAAGCCTGGCGCCAGCAGGGCTTCGCCCTGACCTAAAGCAACCACACATAAAAAAAGCGCCCCGT
>DAITLT010000226.1:0-5705 GCA_036835505.1 Pseudomonas sp. | reverse complement strand
GCAGCAGGCTTTGCAGGTCGAGATCAGGCTGCTCGCTGATTAGATCAACCTCGAAGCGATAGGGCTGGCTGATGGCTTCGCGGCCGCTGAATTCGAGCACTTGCAGGTCGTGCTCAAGGCCTTTGATGCTCAGGCTGAAGTGGGTTTCATTGGCCGGGCTGAACATAGTCATTTCCTTATTGAGAGATCATCCATTGCTGCCGATCAGTGCGCTCAGCGGTCTTGCAGCCAGCGCCGCCAGCGAGCCGGGGGCGGTTGGCGAAATACGTCAAGCAGTTGCACGCAGCTGATGTTGCGCTGCGCTTCATCGAACATCAGTGCGGTGCGCAGGGCGGGCCAGCAATACGCCGGTAACAACACCGGGCGCTGCAGCTGCTTGTCCAGTTCCATGGCTTTGGCTTGTTTGGCGCTTTGCCGGCGGAACGGATGACGCCCGCTGGCCAACTCATACAGCACGCACGCCAAGGCATAGACGTCGGCGGCGGCGGTCAGCGGCGCGCCGTCAAGCAATTCCAGGGCGGCGTAGCGTGGCGTCCAGGCGGTAAAGCGATTGCGGCACAGACGCGGCAGGCCGGGTAGCAGACCTTCCACGGGCTGGCCGAGACCATAATCGAACAGGCGCAGGCCGTCTTCGGCGAGCATCACATTGCTGGGTTTTAGATCGCCATGCAGCACGCCAAGGCTGTGCGAATGATTCAGGGCGTCGAGCAGGGCGATGGCGATGTCTTGCAGTTCGTGCCAGGGCAGGCCCTCGGGGCGTTGACTAAGTAGCTGATCGAGAGTCAGCCCTTTGAGCAGCTCCAGGGTGAGAAAGGCGCGCTGGCTCGGTACATCCACCTCGAAGCCGAACAGGCGCACCACATGCGGATGATTGAGCCGTGCGGTGAGGGCGAATTCGCTGTACAGCAGGGCGTTGGCGTCCGGGTATTCGGCGAAGTCATCGCTGAGGGTTTTCACCGCCACATACGGCTCGGGGTCGCCGAACTGTTCGCGCAGCAGATCACGGGCGCGATAGACCGCGCCCATGCCGCCGACGCCGAGCAGGCGCTCGATTTTGTAGCGGCCACCGAGTACCTCGGGCAGTTCGCTGAGCGCTTCGCGCGGGGCTTGCACGGCTGTTTTGGCAGCCGTTGCGGCCAGGGCGTAGTAGGTCAGGTCGCTGGCTGGGTTGCTGGCCAGCGATATGTCGTCGAGCAGTTGTTCACTCATCCATGAGTCCTCATCGGCGGATTACCACCGCACTTAGGTTGTCGCGTGCGGGACCGTTGAGGGCGCGCTGAAACAAGCGCTCCAGGGCGAGCTGCGGAGACGGTAGATTAAGTGCCGCACCGAGTTCGTCGGCGCACAGCCCTTGATAGAGGCCGTCGCTGCACAGCAGAAAGGCATCGCCGGGCAGCACCTCGAGTTCGAGAATTTCCAGCTTCAACTCGTCACTGGCGCCGATAGCGCGGGTCAGGGCATGGGCCGCCGGGTGCCGAGCGGCTTCGCTGGGGCTGAGTTGCTGCTCATCGATCAGTTGCTGCAGCAGCGAATGATCGCGACTGAGTTGATACAGCCGGCTGCCGCGCCATAGATAGCAGCGGCTGTCGCCGGCCCAGACGCAGGCGCCGCGGTCGTTGTCGACCAGCAAGGCGACCACGGTGCTGCCGATTACCGGGTCTGGGTGAGCGGCGGTAATCGTCAGCTCCTGGCCGAGGCGGCGGTTGAGATCGTGCAGGCGCTTGCGCAGCTCATCCAGACGCTGCGGCAAATCGCCCGCACTCGGCTCGGCCAGTTGCTCGACAATTAAACGGCTGGCCAGGGCGCCGTTCTGGTGCCCGCCCATGCCGTCGGCCACCACCCACAGGCCCTGTTCTGGTAGGGCCAGAAAGGCATCCTCGTTGCGCGCCCGCACCTTGCCGGTGTCAGTGCGCGCGGCGCTGCGCCAAAGGCTTGTTACTTCGCTCATCAGAGTGTCGCCGGCAGCTTGAAGCTGCGCAGCTGGTTGATATCGAAGGGGTTCGGCGAGCGTTGGCTGTGCAGTAGGTAGTTGGCGTGTAGGCCGCCAATATCCGCTTTGAGCATTAGCACATCACGGCCGCTGTGGTAATCGACGCTCATTAGATCGAGCAGGCGAAACAGCGACCATGGCCCGCTGTTTTCCTTGATGCCGACACGGCGCCCGCCGAGCTCTTCGACCACCAGGCTGGTGTAGCCTTGGTCGGCCTCGGCTGGCCAGCTAAAGGCGGTTTGCACGATGGGGCCATGGCGATACTCCATCTGCTGATTGCCGAAGCGAAAATCGGCACGCCCCAGGCTGGAGTCCAGCGAGTAAGGCTCGAGCTTGAACAACACTTTGGGCTCGTTGGGGTTTTCGGCGAAGAAGCTGCGGCGAATGGTTTGCGCGTGGCTCAATTGCAACAGGAAATCACGCGACAATGGCAGGCCTCGGCCATCCACTCGGCGCAGTTGGTACTGGCCGGCAGTGCCGCTGACGAATGGCTTGAGGTAGTTGTCGAAGAAGCGCTCGGCAATCCCTTGAGCCTTGAAAAACTCGCGGAAATCGGCAATCGCCACATCGCTTTCGCTGTGCGCGCTGAACGGATAGCGCTGTTTCAGTGAGCCTTTGTAGGCGGCGTACAGCTCGCTTTGGTAGCGCTGGTTGAGGTAGCGATGGGCATCGCTGAGAACGAGCATCCAGCTGTCTTCGGCGAGCAAGCCGAGCCAGTTGCCGACGGGTTGCGGTAAGCGATTGGCACTGCTGCGTAGTTGATTGATGGCATCGCGCTGGCCGCCCATGCGCGCCTTGGCCAGTTCAAAGGCGGCCTGTTCCGGGGCGCTGGCGTGGGCCATGCTGGCCAGTTGTAATTGCAGCTCGTCCAATGCTTGTAGGGTGGTCGCCAGTTCCGGACTGGCGCCCGCGTTGTCGTCGAGCAGGCGATGCAGCGGTTCGAAGCGTCGCTCCAGGGATTTGCGAGCGGTGTCCGGCAGGTTTTTCACCAGGGCGGCTTGCGCTTGTTCGGCAGCGGCGCCGGCAAGCTTGGCTGCTTTGCCCAGCTTGCCTTTGGCGCCCTGTAGGGCGGCGGCGGTATCACTGGCGCTGTCCGCCGCTTCGGCCATGCCCTTGAAGCGGGTGTTGTCGCGTACCTCGACCAGCAGTTGTAGAAGTGGTGAGTTGGCGGCGGTGAGCCCGGCCAGTTGGGCGGCGCCCTGATTGGCGCTGGTGATGGGCTCCAGGCTTAGTTGTGCCAGGGCTTCGCCCCAGTAGTTGGCATAGTCGCGGAAGTACAGTTGCTCCATCTCCACCAGTAAGCGAGAGAGATCGTTACTGCTCAGGCTGTCACCTTCGCCGAGCACCCAGTTATCGCGCAGGATGTCGCGGACTAAATCGGCGCCTTTGGCGGTGAAGGTCTTCTGGTAGCCGGCCTGGGTATAGAGGCCGGGAATGACATAGTCACTGCCGGCGAATAGCCCGCCTTGCGGGCCAAGCTTCTGGCTTAGGCGGTATTCGGGCAGGCTGCGCGCTTGTTCGCGGAGCATTCGGTAGACCACGTTGGTCAGCGATTCGCTACGCAGTATCTGGCGAGCCTGAGCCACCAGTGATTCATTCAGCGGATACGCGGTGAACGACTCGGACAACAGGCGCTCGAAGTGCCCGTTCAGGCCGCGCTGGCCAAGGCTGTTGCCGGCGTAGCGCAGCGACCAGTCGGCCGCCAGCCACTCCTGCAGGAAGGTCTTGTCGCGGCGCTCCTCCAGGTTGAGCATCAGGTAAGCACGCAGGCTGTTAAGCAGGCGCTCACGGTCACCCAGGTTGGCGCGTACCTGCGCCTCGAGTTGACGACCGATGCGGCTGAGCAGCAGGTTTTCCAGCTCGGCGCGGTAGGCCTGTTGCAGCGTCGGGTCAACCTTTTCGCCCTGATACAGTCCGCCGCGCTGCAGATAAGGCGCGTCATCCACCGACGGGAACACCTGGGTGGCGGCGTAGCTGTGATCCAGTGCTTTGAGGGTGCGCAGGGCGTCATCCTGCACGCCGAGGCTGTTGTGCTGTTGAGTCAGTTGCTGAGCCAGATCGCGCAGTTGTTCCAGGCGACCATGGTTGCCGGAGAAACTGCCCGCCCAGACCAAACCGAATACCCCAACCACCGCCAGGGCGGTGGCGTACATGGCGCGCTGACCCCAATCGATTCGCCGCACTTCCTGCTGGTCGAGGCCGGCCAGATCGGCCTCGGGGAAGATCACCCGGCTGAGCAGATGATTGATAAAGCGTGCGCGGCCACTGCGCAGGGTCGGCAGGGCACCGCTGGACAGGCCCAGGTTACGGCCGATGCTGCTGGTGCTTGGGTCGAGCTGATGGTTCAGTTCTGGCGCGCAGGTCAGGTAGAAACCGCGCAGTTGGCTGGCGCGCTGGTAGCGATTGCCGCTGAAGGCCAGCTCGCTGAACAGGCACAGACGTTCGCCGAGCAGGCCCAGTTGGTGTGGGAAATCGAGGATGCGGCCACGGCGCTGGGTGTCGCGCTCCTGGTGCATGCGCAGGATCACCTGGCTGTTGAGGCGGCGCAGCAGCTCTTCGAACTCCTGGCGGATCACCTGCACATCGCTGGCGTTCTGCTCTTTGCGCAAGCTGGCGCCGAGCACCTGATCACTTTCTTCGCGCGAGAGTTGGTCGAAGAACTCATCGAAGCCCAGCACCTTGTCGGCCTTGCTCAGCACTAGGTACACCGGCACATCGGCGCCCAGGCGCTGATGAATGTCCTGCAGGCGTTGACGGGTTTGGCGGGCGAGGCTCTCCAGTTCGATTTCGCTGCCCCCTTGCAGCAACTGCACTGGGATATTCACCAGCACGCCATTCAGCGGGCGCGCGCGGCGTTTGCGCAGCAGGCCCAGCAGGGTGTCCCAGGCGCGACTGTCGATGCTCGGGTCGGGCTGGGTCAGGTAGCGCCCGGCGGTGTCGATCAGCACCGCGTGATCGGCGAAATACCAGTCAGCATAACGGGTGCCGGAAACATCCTTGGTCAGGCGTTGCTGGTCACCGTGATTGAGCGGGAAGTCCAGGCCGGAGAAATCCAGCAGGCTGGTTTTGCCGCTGCCCTGGGGGCCGAGCAGCAGATACCAGGGCAGCTCGTTGCGCCACTTTTCGCTGCGGCCGCGGTACAGACTGGAGCGCTTGAGCGTGTGCAGGGCCTGCTTGAAACGATTGCGCAGCTCGAGCTGTTCTTCGTTGATCAGGCCCTCGCGGCGCAGGCGCTCCTGGGCGTCGGCGTCATCTTCCTCGGCCTGTTTGCGGGCGGTGGCCTTCCAACTGGCGAACACCATGGCCAGGCCCCAGATCAGGAACAGCCCGCTGATAGTCAACAAGCGGCTGCTGGCCGATTCCCAGAACTTGTAATCGTTGACTGCGAGCAGCGGGCCGACAAACCACACCAGCAGCGCCAGAAGCAATACCAGGCACAGGCTCCATACCCAGGTCTTGCGGAAAAATGCGGCTAACTTGCCGAAAAAAGGCTTCATTTCAGATCATCCATGCTGACACCCGCGGACGGGTCGAGTTGCTCATACGGCTGTAGAATCGTTTCGCGCTGCTCGCCCAATACCCAGGCAAAGCCGCCATACATCACCACCAGGCACACCAGGGTAAACAGTGCCACCAGCCACCAGGGCACGATGCGCACCAGGCGTCGGCGGGTGGCTTTCAGGCCCTGCCAGTGCGGCGAAACCTCACGCGGCAC
>DAITLT010000225.1:0-5710 GCA_036835505.1 Pseudomonas sp. | reverse complement strand
GTGTACAGCGGCGTGGCGCCAAACTCGGTGATGTTGGCCAGGATCGGCGCCTTGATGCGCTCGGCAAAGGTCTTGTACATCGCCAGTTCGGTGATGGCTTCCGGGAAGATCATGTCGGCGCCGGCTTCGATGCAGGCGGCAGCACGGTCCAGCGCCGAGTTCAGGCCTTCGACGGCCAACGCATCGGTACGCGCCATGATCACGAAGCTGTCATCGGTACGGGCATCGACGGCAGCCTTGATCCGATCGACCATTTCCTGCTGGGTGACGATCTCTTTATTCGGACGATGGCCGCAGCGCTTGGCACCCACCTGGTCTTCGATATGGATGGCGGCAGCGCCAAACTTGATCATCGACTTGACGGTGCGCGCCACGTTGAAGGCCGAGCTGCCAAAGCCGGTGTCCACGTCCACCAGCAAGGGCAGATCGCAGACGTCGGTGATGCGGCGCACGTCGGTGAGCACGTCATCCAGGCCGGTGATGCCCAGATCCGGCAGGCCCAGGGAGCCGGCGGCCACACCGCCACCGGAGAGGTAAATCGCCTTGAAGCCGGCGCGCTGGGCCAGCAAGGCATGGTTGGCGTTGATCGCGCCGACGACTTGCAAGGGATGCTCGGCCGCGACCGCGTCGCGAAAACGTTGACCTGGCGTGCTCTTGACTGAACTCATGACTCAGCTCCTGGTTTAGTGGTCTTGTCTGCAGCGCCCAGATAGTGGCGCTCGATATTGCGCTTGGAGGCGCCGATGTGACGGCGCATCAGCAACTCGGCCAGCTCACCGTCACGGTCAGCGATGGCATCGAGAATTCGGTGATGTTCGGCAAAGGCCTGGCGTGGCCGCTTGGGCGTGGCCGAGAACTGGATGCGGTACATGCGCACCAGTTGATACAGCTCACCGCAGAGCATCTGGCTGAGGGTGCGATTGCCGCTGCCCTGGATGATCCGGTAGTGGAAATCGAAATCGCCTTCCTGCTGGTAATAGCCGACACCGGCCTGGAACGCGGCGTCCTGCTCGTGGGTATCCAGCACCCGGCGCAATTCGTCGATCTGCGCCAGACTCATGCGCTCGGCGGCCAGGCGACAGGCCATGCCCTCCAGCGACTCGCGGATTTCGTACAACTCAATCAGCTCGGCGTGGCTAAGCGAGACCACTCGCGCACCCACATGGGGGATGCGCACCAGCAGCTTCTGCCCTTCCAGGCGATGGATCGCTTCACGCAAGGGGCCACGACTGATGCCATAGACGCGGGCCAGCTCGGGCTCGGAGATCTTGCTGCCTGGGGCGATCTCACCCTTGACGATGGCGGCCTGGATGCGCCGGAACACATGTTCGGAGAGGGTTTCCGAATCATCCTGCTGGAGACTGGTGGCGCTAGTGACGTCAGGCATATTGTCGACACATCCGAGAACAGTTGCTGAAAAATAAGCCTGCATGACCATTAATGTCAAACAATCTAGCCAAACTGTCGACAATCGGCCGAACGGAAATAGTCTCAAAGCCTCAGCGGATACTTGCACAAACGCCGTTAAGCGTATGTCCCCGCTGAAAAAGCCCATGTTAGAATGCCCGCCCTAGCGCTATCCCAGGCACGTTTGCCAAGCCTGCTAGAATTTCCAGGCCGGTTGTTTGACGGGCTACTCGCCACCCAGCCGCCCTCCTTGCCCAACCATCGCCACTGCTTGCGGATTTATGACAAACAAGCCCTTTGCCCTACTCCTTTGCCTGGCCCTGTTACCCAGCACAAGCCTCGCCGCAGACAAGCCGGTGTTTGGCCTGAACGAGTACGCGCAACTGGCCGGGCTCAATCTCGAAGTGGCCGCCAAACTCGATACCGGGGCCAAGACAGCATCGCTCAGCGCCCGCGACATCACCCGTTTTAAGCGCGACGGCGAGACCTGGGTACGTTTCTACCTGGCCATCGACGACGCCCACGAGCACCCGATTGAGCGGCCGCTGGCACGCATCAGCAAGATCAAACGGCGCGCCGGCGATGTTGACCCCGACGAAGGCAAGACCTATACCGCGCGGCCGGTGATTGAACTGGCCATCTGCATGGGCAAGACCCAACGCACGATCGAGGTCAACCTGACCGATCGCAGCGCCTTCCAATATCCGCTGCTGATTGGCTCGGAAGCCTTGAAACGCTTCAACGCCCTGATTGACCCAAACCTTAAATACGCAGCAGGAAAACCTGCCTGCGCCCCTGACGCACACTCTGCCGAGTAATCCACATGCGCGCTCTTAACCTGCATCTGAAAGTCCTTATCGCCCTATTGGTGAGCCTGGGCATTCTGGTCACGGCCTATCAGATTTTCATCCTGGGCATCCCCATGACCACGGATGAAACGGACTACCTGTGGAACGTCGACGCCAAGGTCGAGTTCCAGGCCAATCCTCGTGATCCGGTCAAGGTGCAGATGTTCGTGCCGCCGCTGAATCAGGACTACGTCAGCCTGAACGAAAGCTTTATCTCCAATAACTACGGGGTGAGCATCAATCGCAACGACGGCAACCGTAAGGTGACCTGGTCGGCGCGGCGTGCCAGCGGCAACCAGACCCTGTACTACCGCCTGGTGCTGACCAAGCGCTACAGCGATGAGAAGCCCAAGGCCAAAGGCCCGATCTTCCGCGAAAGCATCGCCGTGGAAGGCGCCGAGAAGATCGCCGCCGAAGCCCTGCTGGCGCCGATCCGGCAACACTCGGCGGACGTCGAGACCTTCATCAGCGAGACCGTCAAGCGGGTCAACAACACCAACGACGACAACGTCAAACTGCTGTTCGCTGGTGACTCGTCGGTGACCAATAAAGCCCGGATAATCGAGCTGCTGCTGTCCATCGCCCATGTGCCGATGGAGCGCGTACACACCATTCGCCTGGTCGCCGACCAGCCGCAAACCCCTGAGCTGTGGCTGCGCAGCTTCAACGGCAACAACTGGCTGTACTTCAACCCGCAAAGCGGTGAGCAAGGCCTGCCGAGTGACCGCCTGGTGTGGTGGACCGGTGATGACAACCTGATCAACGTCGAAGGCGGCAAGAAAGCCAAGGTGACTTTTAGCCTCGACAACAGCGAGATGAACGCCATTCACCTGGCCAAGCTGACCGACGAGAACACCGACGTTAACTTCCTCGAATACTCGCTGTACGGCCTGCCGCTACAAACCCAGCAGACCTACCAGATTCTCATCATGCTGCCGATTGGCGTCTTGGTGATCCTGATTCTGCGCAACCTCGGCGGCCTGCAGACCCTGGGTACCTTTACCCCGGTGCTGATTGCCCTGGCCTTCCGCGAAACCCAGCTGGGTTTCGGCATCATGCTGTTTACCGTGATCACGGCGCTTGGCCTGTCCCTGCGCTCCTACCTTGAGCACCTGAAACTGCAGATGCTGCCGCGCTTGTCGGTGGTGCTGACCTTTGTGGTGATTTTGATCGCCGTGATCAGCCTGTTTAGCCACAAGCTCGGCCTGGAGCGTGGCCTGTCGGTGTCGTTGTTCCCGATGGTGATTCTGACCATGACCATCGAACGCCTGTCGATTACCTGGGAAGAGCGCGGCGGTGGCCATGCCTTCAAGGTTGCCGCCGGCACCCTGGTAGCCGCGTCCCTCGCCTACCTGCTGATGAACATTCCGGAGCTGACCTATTTCATCTTCACCTTCCCGGCGGTGCTGTTGATTCTGGTGGGTTTCATGCTGGCGATGGGTCGCTATCGCGGCTACCGCCTGACCGAACTCTTTCGCTTCAAAGCCTTCCTGAAGGATTGAACCATGATCGGTCTGTGGAAGAGATGGAAAGCCCTGGAAGCCCGCGGCATCATGGGCATCAACCGGCGCAATGCTGACTACGTACTCAAGTACAACAAGCGCAGCCTGTACCCAGTGGTGGATGACAAGATCATCACCAAGATGCGCGCGATCGAAGCCGGCATCCATGTGCCGGAAATGTACGGGATCATTTCCACCGAGAAGGAAATCGAGAAGCTCGACGAGATCATCGGCGGGCGTACCGACTTCGTTATCAAGCCAGCCCAGGGCGCCGGCGGTGACGGCATCCTGGTGATTGCCGACCGCTTCGAGGGCCGCTATCGCACGGTCTCCGGCAAGATCGTCAGCCATGAGGAGATCGAGTATCAGATCTCCAGCATTCTCACCGGCCTCTACTCCCTGGGTGGCCACCGAGATCGCGCGCTGATCGAATACCGCGTGACCCCGGACCCGATCTTCAAAAGCATCAGCTATGAAGGCGTGCCGGACATCCGCATCATCGTGCTGATGGGTTACCCGGTGATGGCCATGTTGCGCCTGCCCACCCGCCAATCCGGTGGCAAGGCCAACCTGCACCAGGGCGCCATCGGCGTCGGTGTCGACCTGGCCACCGGTTTGACCCTGCGCGGCACCTGGCTAAACAACAAGATCAGCAAGCACCCGGATACCACCAACGCGGTGGACGGCGTGCAGCTACCCGACTGGGACGGCTTTATGAAGCTGGCCGCCGGGTGCTACGAGCTGTGCGGCCTGGGCTATATAGGTGTCGACATGGTGCTGGACGTAGACAAGGGCCCGCTGATTCTCGAGCTCAACGCCCGCCCCGGCCTGAACATTCAGATCGCCAACGACTGCGGCCTGACCCATCGCGCCCATGCCGTGGAAGCACGCCTGGCCGAGCTAAAGAAACAGGGCATCAGCGAAACGCCAGAGGAGCGCGTGCGCTTTGCCCAGGAGCTGTTCGGCCACGTCCAACCCGCCGAAATCTGATAAGCCCACACCCACAAAAAAGCCGTTCACTTAAGCCAAGTGAACGGCTTTTTTGCGGCCCGGATGCAATCCGGGGCGCTGGTTATCCTGCCAATGCCCTCCCGGATTTCATCCGGGCTACCTCTGTCGCACCTTAAACGCACAACATTGCAGCTCGATGGTTTTTTGTGCGCGCAACTCACGTCTTAGTCAGCGCACGATAGCCAACTCAAACGCCCCCACATCGACATGCTGGTGTACCTGCATGCCCGACTCATTTACCGGCAACGCCTGCAGCGGGCGCTTGAATGGCTTGTTGTCCAGGGTTTGCACCTGGCGATCCTCGTCGGTGGTCAGCAGCAATACATAGCGCTCACCCTGGCGGGCATTGACCGGCACCGTGCCCTCGATAAAGGCATAGCGGTACCAGGTTTCGCCGTGCAGTTGGTACACCGCATCACTGACCAGGCGGGTCGGTTGCTTGCGCTCATCGAGAAACAGCAACGAGGGGTACACCACCTGCTTGTTGGCAAAACTGCGCACCCGCAGGCCATAGGTGTGCTGTGAACTTGGCAGCTTCAGGGCGGCGTAATAACTGCGACCCATGGGGAAGTCAAAGCTCGGGGAGAAACCGTTAAGCTCCTGATAGCGCGGCTCATCCACCGACAGCTCGGTAAAGGCGCCTTCGGCCAGATGACCGCAGCACTGGTCCTGCAAGCCTTGATACAAGCCCTCGGCCTTCTCCTGACTGCCTTCGAGCAAGGATCTCATCGCCTCGCTGGGCTGGCCATCCAGCCCTGGCAACTCGGCGGGGCGCTTGCTGAACAGCACCTGGCGGCCTTCGCTGTATTGAATCTCCCGACTGGCCTGGGCGCCACTGCGCATGCCCGCGGCGCGCTGCTCGGCGGTTACCGGCGAGTTGTGCATGCGCCCGTTCTCATCCACCCAGGTGTAATAGGGGTTGCCGTTCTCGCTGCGCACGAA
>DAITLT010000224.1:0-5761 GCA_036835505.1 Pseudomonas sp. | reverse complement strand
AAAAGGTAGCAGAACCTTGACTGCCGAATACGGTACCCGAAGCACCCGAACCGAAAGACGCACCTGCATCCGCACCCTTGCCATGCTGCAGCAACACCAAGCCAACCACGCCCAGGGCACCCAACAGATGAATCACCACAACAACCGTTTCGAGCATTTCTTAGTTCCCTGCAGCGCGACAAATCGCACCAAACTCATCCGCATTCAGGGAGGCGCCACCAACAAGCCCCCCATCGATGTCCGGCATGCCGAACAATTCAACCGCACCGGCCGCCTTGACACTGCCGCCATAAAGAATTCTTACCCCAGCAGCGACTTCTGCGCTTTCCGCCGCCAACTGCTGGCGAATCGCCGCATGAACCTCTTGCGCCTGCTGCGGCGTTGCCGTCAGCCCAGTGCCAATCGCCCAAACTGGCTCATAGGCCACCACCGCACGAGCGAATGCACCAACACCCAACTCATCAATTACACAACCCAACTGATGACAAACAACCTCTAGGGTTTGCCCCGCTTCGCGCTGCGCCAGGGTCTCACCCACACAGAGAACCGGGATCAGACCACAGGCTTGAGCGGCTGCAAATTTTCGCCCAACCACCTCATCGGTCTCACCGAGAAGCAGACGACGCTCGGAATGCCCGACCAACACCAGGGCACAACCCGCATCCAGCAATTGATTTGCGCAAATCTCTCCGGTTAACGCACCCGGCATCGGCTCTACCGAACAATCCTGGGCCCCAACCTGAATACAACCACCCTGCAAATCAGCCAACACCTGACTGACATGCAGGCTAGAGGGAAATACCACCACATCAACATCGACCAAGGCCAGATCACGCAAACCCTTGGCAAGCTCAGCCACGCTGGCGCAGGTACCGTGCATCTTCCAGTTACCAGCTACCATGGGGCGACGCATGCTCTACCTCGTCGATCAAAGTGGCCGCAGATGTTACCCAACACTTGCAATACTGGCAAGAGAATCAGACACATACCTGCGTAACAACAGCCGCCAACTGCTCGGCACAGGCGCGCACCTGCAACTCGTCATCGCCCTCCACCATCACTCGCAACAACGGTTCGGTACCCGATTTGCGCAGCAACACCCGCCCACGCCCCGCCATGCGCTCAGTGATCTCGGCGCTGGCCGCCTTGACTGCGGGATGCTCCAGCGGATCAAGGACTCCGGATAAGCGCACGTTGATCAACACTTGCGGGCACTTGCGCAAACCACTGCGCGCCTCTGCCAGGGTCATCTCGCAACGGCGCAGGGCGAGCAACACCTGCAAGCCGGCGATGATCGCATCGCCTGTGGTGGTGTGCTGGAAGCAAACCAGGTGGCCCGAGTTCTCACCGCCCAACTGCCAATCACGCGCCAGCAAATCGGCAATCACATAGCGATCGCCAACCTTGGCGCGCACGAAGGGAATCTGTAGTTCGGCCAAGGCCAACTCCAGGCCCAGGTTACTCATCAGGGTGCCGACCACCCCACCCTGCAAGCGCCCGCGCTGTTGCAGGTCACGGGCGATGATAAACAGCAGCTCATCGCCATCGACGACGGCGCCCGTGTGATCCACCATCAACACGCGGTCGGCATCGCCATCGAAGGCAATCCCCAGATCCGCCTGCTCAGCCAGCACCGCGGCCTGCAGCGCCTGCATATGGGTCGAACCACACTGATCATTGATATTCAGGCCGTTCGGTTGAGCCGACAGCACCACCACTTCGGCGCCCAACTCGCGAAGCACGCTCGGCGCCACCTTGTAGGCCGCGCCATGGGCGCAATCGAGGACAATCTTCAGACCGGCAAAATCGGTGCTGGTCGGCACGCTGCTTTTACAGAACTCGATATAACGACCCGCCGCATCGTTGATTCGCGAGACCTTGCCCAGCTTGGCCGAGTCCACCACGGTCATGGGCGCATCGAGCAACTCCTCGATCATCAACTCAACCTCATCCGGCAGCTTGGTGCCCTTGCCGGAGAAAAACTTGATGCCGTTGTCGTGATGCGGGTTGTGCGAGGCGCTAATGACGATGCCGGCCTCGGCATGAAAGGTGCGCGTCAGGTAGGCGATTGCCGGCGTCGGCATCGGCCCCAGCAACAGCACGTCGGCACCCGCCGCCGAAAGCCCAGCCTCCAGCGCCGACTCAAACATGTAGCCAGAGATACGCGTGTCCTTGCCGATCAACACACGGCAGATGCCATGCTTGCGAAATGCCGTGCCGGCAGCCCAACCCAGCTTGAGCATGAAGTCTGGGGTAATCGGGAACTCGCCAACTCGCCCACGAATGCCGTCGGTGCCAAAGTACTTCCTGCTCATTGCTTACCTATCCTTTTATTGCGCCGCTTCAACTGCGGCGAGCATACGAACCACATCAACTGTTTCTGCCACATCATGCACACGCAAGATGCGCGCCCCCTTGGCCAGCGCCAGCGCCGCCAGCGCCAAGCCACCGGCCAGGCGTTGATCCACCTCGCGCCCCAGGGTCTGACCAATCATGCTCTTGCGCGAAACGCCCACCAGCAATGGCCGAGCAAAGCCGTGCAGCACCTGCAGATGCTTGAACAGGCTAAGGTTGTGCTGCAGATTTTTGGCAAAGCCAAAGCCTGGATCGAGAATGATCCGCTCGGCGGCAATGCCCGCCGCCGCGCACGCCGCCATGCGCTCGGCGAAGAAGGCCTGCACCTCGGCCAGCAGATCATCGTAATGGGGGTTCTTCTGCATGGTCTCAGGCTCACCCTGCATGTGCATCAGGCACACCGGCAAGCCACTTTGCGCCGCAGCCTGCAAGGCACCCTCACGGCGTAGCGAGCGCACATCATTGATCAAACCGGCGCCCAGGCGCGCACTCTCGCGCATCACCTGCGGGCATGAGGTATCCACCGAGATAATCACATCGAGTTCGGCGGCAATGGCCTCGACCACCGACGCCACCCGCTGCAACTCTTCATCAGAGGAAACCTGCAACGCTCCCGGACGCGTCGACTCGCCGCCGACATCAATCAAGCTGGCACCCGCCGCGACCATTGCCGCGGCATGGCGCAAGGCCGCGTCGCGCTGGCGAAAGCGCCCGCCGTCGGAGAAAGAATCGGGGGTGACATTAAGAATGCCCATCACCTGCGGATGAGCCAAATCCAAAACCCGATTGCCGCAAGGCAACCGGGTTGAGCACTGCACACTCATGAAAAGACCTTAATGCTCGCCAGCCGGCCCGCCAATCGGCGTTTCTGGACGATCCGCCGACTCCGCGACAACCGGCTTGCCGGAGGAACTGCCCGAGCCGCCCTGCCAGTCTTTCGGCTCACGCGCGGGACGACCATTCATGATGTCGTCGATCTGCTCGGCGTCGATGGTTTCGTACTTCATCAAGGCTTCAGCCATCAGATCCAGCTTGTCGCGGTTATCCGCCAGGATTTGCTTGGCCGTGCCGTAGCAGTGATCGATCAGGCTGCGCACTTCCGAGTCGATCAGCTTGGCAGTATCCGCCGACACATTGCTGTGCTGACTGCCCATGCTGCGACCGAGGAACACCTCACCCTCTTCTTCGGCATACATCAGCGGGCCGAGTTTCTCGGACAGACCCCACTTGGTCACCATGTTCTTCGCCAACTGGGTGGCGCGCATGATGTCGTTGGAGGCGCCGGTGGTGACGCCATCGAAGCCCAGGGTCATTTCTTCGGCAATTCGCCCGCCAAACAGCGAGCAAATCTGACTAGTCAGCGCACGCTTGGACAGGCTGTAACGGTCTTCTTCCGGCAGGAACATGGTCACCCCCAAGGCGCGACCACGAGGAATGATCGACACCTTATAGACCGGGTCGTGCTCGGGTACGATGCGCCCAACGATGGCGTGACCGGCCTCGTGATAGGCGGTATTGAGCTTCTCCTTGTCGGACATGACCATGGATTTGCGCTCGGCGCCCATCATGATCTTGTCTTTGGCCAGCTCGAACTCCTTCATCTCGACCACACGCTTGCCGGCGCGCGCGGCAAACAGCGAGGCCTCGTTGACCAGGTTGGCCAAATCTGCGCCCGAGAAGCCCGGAGTACCACGGGCAATCACCGCCGCATCGACATCATCACCCATCGGCACCTTGCGCATGTGTACGGCCAGAATCTGCTCGCGACCACGGATATCGGGCAAGCCCACCACCACCTGGCGGTCGAAGCGGCCAGGACGCAACAGCGCCGGGTCCAGTACATCGGGACGGTTGGTGGCGGCAATCACGATGATCCCGTCATTCATCTCGAAGCCGTCCATCTCCACCAGCAACTGGTTGAGGGTCTGCTCGCGCTCGTCGTGACCACCGCCCATGCCGGCGCCACGGTGGCGGCCGACCGCATCGATTTCATCGATAAAGATGATGCACGGCGCATGCTTCTTGGCTTGCTCGAACATGTCGCGCACGCGGCTGGCGCCGACACCGACAAACATCTCAACGAAATCGGAACCGGAAATAGTGAAGAACGGCACCTTGGCCTCACCCGCAACCGCCTTGGCCAGCAGGGTCTTGCCGGTACCCGGCGAGCCGACCATCAGCACGCCACGGGGGATGCGTCCGCCCAGGCGCTGGAACTTGCCCGGATCACGCAGGAATTCGACCAGCTCGCTGACCTCTTCCTTGGCCTCGTCGCAACCGGCAACGTCAGCAAAGGTGGTCTTGACCTGATCTTCGGAAAGCAGGCGCGCCTTACTCTTGCCAAAGCTCATGGGCCCGCCCTTGCCGCCGCCACCGCCTTGCATCTGGCGCATGAAGAACATGACCACGGCGATCATCACCAGAATCGGGAAGCTGGCCACCAGCAATTGCGTCCAGATGCTCTGCTGCTCGGGCTGCTTGCCGACGATGGCGACGTTGTTGTCCATCAGGTCTTTGATCAGACCGTTGTCGGCAATTGCCGGACGGACAATATCGAAGGTATTGCCATCGATGCTCTTGGCGCTGATCAGATAGCCATCGACCGTGACTTCCTTGACCTTGCCTTCCTGCACCTGCTGGATGAACTCGGAATAATTGAGTTTGTGCGACTCAGGAGGGCTGGAGAAATTGTTCATCACCGTGACCAGCACGGCCGCGATGATCAACCACAAGATCAGATTTTTTGCCATATCGTTCAATTAGCTACCCTCTGTAGCAGGCCGCGCGCTGGACCGTGCTTCGCATAACGGCCGGTTATTTACCGACCTAACTTACTACACAAGCCGCGCCTCTGGCAGAAGCGGTCTGTAACCCTTTATGAAACACCCTGCGCACACCGCCTGAGAATTTGCCCCTAGCGCTTAACAGTTGCCGCGAAAGCCGCGGGCCAACAGGTACTGCTCACGGGAGCGATCGCGCGACGACAGGGGTTTGCGCATCTGCACCTTGTCGAACATCGTGCGCACCTGCTTGTGGTACAGGTCAAAGCCTTCGCCCTGGAAAATCTTGATCAGGAAATCGCCACCAGGGCGCAGCACTTGCCCTGCCAGATCCAGAGCCAGCTCGCACAGGTACATCGCGCGCGCCTGATCGGCCATCTTCACTCCACTCATATTGGGGGCCATGTCGGAAATAACAAGATCAACCGGATGATTGCCGACGGCTTCGAGAATCTGCGCCAGTACCGACTCCTCAGTGAAGTCGCCCTGAATAAAGGTGACATCCGCGATGCTGTCCATCTCCAGGATATCCGAGGCAATCAGACGCCCCTTCTCCCCCAGGACCCGACTGGTGACCTGCGACCAACCACCTGGGGCGGCGCCCAGATCGATCACGGTATTGCCCG
>DAITLT010000223.1:0-5768 GCA_036835505.1 Pseudomonas sp. | reverse complement strand
TCAGCAAGGGCCAGAATGGCAGGTTTTAGGGCTGGCTTACTCAAGAAAACCTCCGAAGATCAAAGCGTGAAGCAAACGCAGATTGTAAAAAAGCGGGATGACGTACCAACCGTCACCCCGCTTCTTTATCTGATTCATTCTGCGCAACTTTTAGTGGACATACTAAAGCGGAAAGCCTACAGGAAAAGGCTAAAGATCGGAAGCTAATCATCCATAAAAACCAAGCTCATCCTCTCACCCCTACAGCCACAACCGGCCCGGCCCGGTTGACACTTCAGACTCGAAGCTAAAGAATAGGTACCTCCTACAGCTTTCGCCAGGGAAAGCCCCCATGAGTACCAAAATCAGCATCATTGACGCCGCCTCCCTGCTCAACATCAGCGTTCAACACACCAGAACACTGTGCCGCGACCAAGAACTGAAGGCCGAGAAGATCAGCAATGCCTGGATCATCGATCGAAATAGCGTGACCAACTACGGACTAAGAACAGCACACATGATTGCAGAGGATCACGCCGTCTATCGGGTCGAAAGCCGCAATAAGAACCAGCCGATAGCCCTAAGCTTTTTCTCAGGCGCGATGGGCCTTGACCTAGGGCTGGAAAAAGCCGGGTTCGACATACGCCTAGCCTGCGAATTTAACAAGTATTGCCGCCAAACCATCGCCCTTAACCGTCCCAACACAGCCTTGCTTAGTGACATCAACGACTACTCAGCCGAACAAGTTTTGCAAGCAGCACAAGTAAGCGCCCACGAGGTAGATCTGATAGTCGGCGGCCCCCCCTGTCAGGCGTTCAGCACGGCAGGCAAGCGCAAGGCATTTAATGATGATCGCGGCAACGCCTTCCTCAAATACATTGACCTGGCACTGACTATTCGCCCACGCCTGATCGTTATAGAAAACGTACGCGGACTGCTATCGTGCCCAATGGATCACCGCCCTCATGACCAGCGCGGGCCGGAATTTCCAGATCTCTCGCAAGACGAAATGAAGGGCGGCGCGCTCAACTTTGTACTGAGCAAGCTGCAACTAGCTGGCTACACCTGTAGCTTCAACCTCTACAGCGCAGCCAACTTCGGCACCCCGCAAATACGCGAACGGGTGATCATCATTTGCTCGCGTGACGGGGTACAGGCACCATTCCTAACCCCCACCCACTCGGAAAACGGCGAATTGGGCCTACCCCGCTGGAAAACCTTTCGAGAAGCGGTACAGGGAATTGAACACCACGAACACCTGAACTTTCCAGAAAAGCGCCTGAAGTACTACCGCTTACTCAGCTCCGGCCAGAACTGGCGCAACCTAACTCCTGAACTACAGCGAGAAGCACTAGGCAAATCCTACTTCTCTGGCGGCGGCAAGACTGGTTTCCTGCGCCGCCTGAGCTGGGACAAGCCTGCCCCAACCCTGGTAACCCACCCTGCGATGCCAGCTACCGACCTAGCTCACCCCGAAGAAGATCGGCCACTATCCATTCAAGAGTACAAACGCCTGCAGGAGTTTCCGGACGACTGGCAACTGGCCGGCCCGCTGATAGAACAGTACAAACAGGTGGGCAATGCCGTACCTGTAAGCCTGGGCTATGCGGTGGGGCGACTGGTTCGCGACCTACTGCAGGATAAAGCCAGCCCGGCCCCCAGAAATTTCAAGTTCTCTCGCTACCAGGCCACTACGCACAACGAGTGGATGCAGCTATTCAAGCAACAGGCCGACAAAGCCCTGGGGCGCCACCCCGAGCTCATCTGAGAAAAACTTTCAGTCTTGCGCTGAATTAAGCCTAACCAGGCTCCCCCAAATGATGGCGCCCTCCTCATCACAGAATTCCAGCATGAACTCGCGGGTGAATTTATTGATCATCCGCGAATAAGACACCAGGAACTCCTCATTGCGCTCTCGCGCCCTAAAACCCAACGGCTCAATCAATTCGACATACAAATCGGCTTCGCCTGAAACGAACTCCCAAAAACGCTGACCGCAGTACTTGAAGTAATCCCCCTTGTCGGGGTTGTTATCACGGCCATAGCAACAACCATTGACAGCCACAATATTCAGGCCAGATTGACTAGTTCGCAAAGTCCGTTGCGCAGTCTTGAAGTTGCTGCGCATCTGACCAATTTGCGAGCTATTCCCCCAGTTAGGCCCGGACTTTATAGCCACTACATGCCGGCGACCATCCTTATCGAATTCCAAATCAACACCAGCGATACCGGACTTCCAACCACCGTAGGTCTTGCCATTTATGAAAATGGCAAGACCCTCAAGCCAATCCCCAAAAAGGGTTTCTTCGTTGGATGAAATGTGGGCAGCGAGAATTCCACGCACGATCTGCTCAGCCGTCTGCACATCCTTAGCCTTGAACAAATAAGGATTTTTGCGTTTCAGAACATTTTTAAGCTTGAGCTTGGATAGGCTATCAATACGTTTCTGATGAAAAACGCCGATATTGTCCTCTACGTACTTGGCAACATCATCAAGATTGAGCGACCGCATTCCCCACTAACTCCCATGACCGCAATACTCACTCACCGCAAAAATCAGCCCCTCAAAGAGCTGAAACCCTCAGTTCAACCCCAGCACATCCTGCATGTCATAGAGGCCCGCCGCACGACCGCCAAGCCACAGCGCAGAGCGCACCGCGCCTTTGGCGAAGGTCATCCGACTGGAGGCTTTGTGGGTGATTTCCACCCGTTCGCCATCGGCTGCAAACAACACGGTATGGTCACCGACTACATCGCCAGCACGCACCGTGGCAAAGCCGATGGTCTCGCGCTCGCGAGCGCCGGTCTGGCCTTCACGGCCATACACCGCCACTTTCTGCAGGTCACGCCCCAGGGCATTGGCCACTACCTCACCCATGCGCAGCGCCGTGCCCGATGGCGCATCGACCTTGTGCCGGTGGTGCGCCTCGATGATTTCGATATCGACCTCATCGCCCAGCACTCGCGCCGCGGTGTCGAGCAGTTTCAGGCACAGGTTGACGCCGACGCTGTAGTTGGCGGCAAACACGATTGGGATGTCCTTGGCCGCCTGCTCCAGCAGCAGCTTCTCGGCCACGGAAAACCCGGTCGTGCCGATCACCATGGCCTTGCCCGCCTGGCGACAGACCTCCAGATTTTTCAGAGTGACCGAGGGATGGGTAAAGTCGATCAACACATCGAACTGCTCGACCACCGCCTGCAAATCACCCACCAGGGTCAAGCCCAGACGACCGACGCCCGCCAGCTCGCCGACATCGGCGCCCACCAGAGTGCTGTCCGGGCGATCGATGGCCGCACTCAAGCGCGCATCCGCGGCCTGTTGCACCGCCTCGATCAGGGTTTTGCCCATGCGCCCCGCGGCGCCCATCACTGCAATACGTTGCATAACTCTCAGCTCCAAGCCCAAGGCTTAACGCCGCACGCGGCAGATGGCAGGCCGTAACCCGCCACCCGCAACCCGCAGCTGCGAATTACAAATCGCCGAAGAAACGCTTCACACCCTCGAACCAGCCATTGGCCTTCGGCGAGTGCGAGCTGTCGCCTTCCAGCGACTGACGGAACTCTTCCAGCAATTCGCGCTGGCGCTTATCCAGGTGTACCGGGGTTTCCACGGCGACCCGACACATCAAGTCGCCCGCACCACCGCCACGCACCGGCGCCACACCCTTGCCACGCAAGCGGAACAGCTTGCCGGTTTGGGTGCCTTCCGGAATCTTCAGTTTGACCCGACCATCCAGGGTCGGCACTTCCAGCTCGCCGCCCAAGGCGGCATCGGCGAAGCTGATCGGTACGTCGCAATACAGATGCTTGCCGTCACGCTGGAAGATCGCGTGCTCACGCACATTGACCACCACATACAGATCGCCCGCCGGCCCACCCATGCTGCCAGCCTCGCCTTCGCCACTCAGGCGAATGCGATCGCCGGTGTCGACGCCTGGCGGCACCTTGACCGACAGGGTCTTCTGCTCTTCGACACGGCCCTGACCATGACAGCTGGTGCAGGGATCGGAGATCATCTTGCCGCTGCCGTGGCAACGCGGGCAGGTCTGCTGCACCGAGAAGAAACCCTGCTGCATGCGTACCTGGCCGATACCGCCGCAGGTGGTACAGGTCACCGGGCTGGTGCCCTTCTTGGCGCCCGAGCCATCGCACGGCTTGCAATTGACCAGGGTCGGCACGCGAATGGTCACCGTGGTGCCACGCACCGCCTCCTCCAGGTCCAGCTCCAGGGTGTAACGCAGGTCGCTGCCACGCTGGGCACCGCCACGCTGACCGCCGCGCTGACCACCGAAGAAGTCGCTGAACACATCGCCGAAGATGTCGGAGAAGTTTGCCCCGCCACCACCGCCACCACCCATTTGCGGGTCGACACCGGCATGCCCGTACTGATCGTATGCCGCGCGCTTGCTGGCATCGGACAACACTTCGTAGGCCTCGTTGGCCTCTTTGAACTTCTCTTCCGACGCTTTATCGTCGGGATTGCGGTCCGGGTGGTGCTTCATTGCCAGGCGGCGATAGGCCTTCTTCAGCTCCGCCTCGCTGGCGCCGCGCTCGACACCCAGAACCTCATAAAAATCACGCTTGGCCATAAGTTTTCACACTCTTAAATCGTCTACCCCAGACACGCCAACGCGGGAGCAAGCTCCCGCGCGGCGAATCCAGCTAATGTCCTTGACCCAAGCAACCGCCCAGGACGGCCCGCGGCATGCCCCACATCCTTATGGGGCACCAGCCAAGGCTTACTTGTTGTCTTTGACTTCTTCGAACTCGGCATCCACCACGTCATCCGCGCCCGCTGCATCTTCTGCACCCTGAGCGGCGCCACCGGCTTGCTGCGGCTGCTCGGCGTACATTTTCTGCGCCAGCGGGGTGGTCGCTTCCGACAGAGCGTTCATCTTCGCTTCGATTTCAGCCTTGTCGTCGCCTTTAACCGCGACTTCCAGGGCGCTCAACGCGCTTTCGATGGCCGCTTTCTCATCGGCAGTGGCCTTGTCGCCAGCCTCGGTGATCATCTTGCGCGTGGCGTGTACCAGTTGGTCGCCCTGGTTACGTGCGCCGGCCAGCTCTTCGAACTTGCGATCCTCTTCGGCGTTGACTTCGGCATCACGCACCATCTGCTGAATTTCTTCCTCAGACAGACCGGAGTTGGCCTTGATCACAATCGACTGGGTCTTGCCGGTTGCCTTGTCTTTCGCGCCGACATGCAGGATGCCGTTGGCGTCGATATCGAAGGTTACTTCGATTTGCGGTACGCCACGCGGCGCCGGCGGAATCTCGGCCAGGTCGAACTTGCCCAGCGACTTGTTCTGCGCCGCCTGCTTGCGCTCGCCCTGTAGCACGTGAATGGTCACGGCGCCCTGGTTGTCGTCGGCCGTCGAGAACACCTGGGATTTCTTGGTCGGAATCGTGGTGTTTTTCTCGATCAGCGCGGTCATCACGCCACCCATGGTTTCGATACCCAGAGTCAGCGGGCTAACGTCGAGCAGCAATACGTCTTTCACGTCACCCGACAATACCGCGCCCTGGATGGCAGCACCCATGGCCACTGCTTCGTCCGGGTTAACGTCTTTACGCGCTTCTTTGCCGAAGAAATCGGTTACCAGCTTCTGCACCAACGGCATGCGGGTCTGGCCACCGACCAGAATCACATCGTTGATCGCGCCCACGTCGATACCGGCGTCTTTCAAGGCGATACGGCAAGGCTCGATGGTGCGCTGCACCAGATCTTCCACCAGCGACTCCAGCTTGGCGCGGGAGATTTTTACGTTCAAGTGCTTAGGACCGGTGGC
>DAITLT010000222.1:0-5818 GCA_036835505.1 Pseudomonas sp. | reverse complement strand
CTGGCCAACGCGCCCTTTATCAAGGTGGAAGCGACCAAGTTCACTGAAGTCGGCTATGTCGGCCGTGACGTCGAATCGATCATCCGCGACCTCGCCGACGCAGCGATCAAGATGATGCGCGAGCAGGAAATACGCAAAGTCAGCTTCCGCGCCGAAGATGCCGCCGAAGAGCGCATCCTCGATGCCCTGCTGCCGCCGGCACGCAGCGGTTTCGGCGATGAGCCGGCACGCAGCGAAGACAGCAACACCCGCCAACTGTTCCGCAAGCGCCTGCGCGAAGGCCAGTTGGACGACAAGGAAATCGACATCGAGGTGGCCGAATCACCGGCCGGCGTGGAGATCATGTCGCCACCGGGCATGGAGGAAATGACCAACCAACTGCAGAGCCTGTTTGCCAACATGGGCAAGGGCAAGAAGAAGAGCCGCAAGCTCAAGGTCAAGGAAGCTCTCAAGCTGGTGCGCGATGAAGAAGCCGCACGCCTGGTCAACGAGGAAGAGCTGAAAGCCGCCGCCCTGGAAGCGGTCGAGCAGCACGGCATCGTGTTTATCGACGAGATCGACAAGGTCGCCAAGCGCGGCAACACCGGCGGTGCCGACGTATCCCGCGAAGGCGTGCAGCGCGACCTGCTGCCGCTGATCGAAGGCTGCACGGTGAACACCAAACTGGGCATGGTCAAAACCGACCACATCCTGTTTATCGCCTCCGGCGCCTTCCACCTGAGCAAGCCCAGCGACCTGGTGCCCGAGCTGCAAGGCCGCCTGCCGATCCGCGTCGAGCTCAAGGCCCTGACGCCCCACGACTTCGAGCGCATCCTCAGCGAACCGCACGCCTCGCTCACCGAGCAATACCGCGAGCTGCTGAAGACCGAAGGCCTGCATATCGAATTCGCCGCCGACGGCATCCGCCGCCTCGCCGAGATCGCCTGGCAGGTCAACGAGAAGACCGAGAACATTGGCGCCCGCCGCCTGCACACGCTGCTCGAACGCCTGCTCGAAGAGGTCTCGTTCAGCGCCGGCGATCTGGCCAACAGCCAGGCCGAGGCGATCCAGATCGACGCGACCTACGTCAACGGCCACCTGGGTGAACTGGCCCAGGACGAAGACCTGTCGCGCTACATTCTTTAATCGCACCGGGTAGCCCGGATGCAATCCGGGGCATTCGCCATGAAGCCCCGGATTGCATCCGGGCCAGCCAACGCCAGGAGCATCGCCAATGCGCATTCCCAGCTCGATCAAACTGCACAAGGCCTCGCGCACCCTGGAGTTGCACTACGCCGACGGCCAGCATTACTGCTTTACCGCCGAGTTCCTGCGCGTGCATTCGCCCTCGGCGCAGGTCCAGGGGCACGGCCAGCCGGTATTGCAAACCGGCAAGCTCAACGTGGCCTTGAACAAGATCGAACCGGCCGGCAGCTATGCCCTGAAACTATGCTTCGACGATGGCCACGACAGCGGCCTGTTCACCTGGGACTACCTCGACCAGCTCGGCCAACGCCAGGCGCAATTGTGGGACGACTACCTGGCCGCCCTCAGCGCCGCCCGCCAATCCCGCGACCCCAACGAGTCAGCAATCAAATTGCTCCTCTGACCCACTCACCACGACCCACTCCCTACTCCCTACTCCCCAGCCCGCCATTAGGGCGACCTTTCTAATCTGTCTCGGCATACTGCCCGCGCGCACGCCGGCGCATGCCGAACTTGCACAAAATCACAAACTCGGGTAACCAAGGAGCTGGCAGATTTGCCCCATCCAGAGCGGCTGAATGGGCGAGGATGCACGGAGTTCGCTCCGCCTACGGTTACCTGATGAGTATCCGTTTTGACTTTTGGGCGAGCGCAACGTCGCGCCGCACAACGGATACAGCAAAGGACAATGGAGTGTTGTAGATGACTAATAAAGATAATGAAGACCTGAAGCGCCAAGCGATGGACAACACGCTGGGCCTCAACCCGGTGATCGGTATTCGCGGCAAAGACATTCTCTCGGCTGCGCGCACGGTAATGACTCAGGCCATCAAACAACCCTTTCTCAGCGCCAAGCACGTGGCCCACTTCAGCCTGGAGCTGAAGAACGTGGTGCTCGGCCAGTCGCCCATGGAGCCGGAGGCCGGCGACCGCCGCTTTGCCGATCCGACCTGGAGCCAGAACCCCCTGTACAAACGCTATATGCAGACCTACCTGGCCTGGAGCAAGGAGCTGCATGAGTGGATCGACGGCAGCAAGTTGTCGGCCGAAGACATCAGCCGCGGGCATTTCGTGATCAAACTGGTGACCGACGCCATGGCGCCGACCAACAGCATGGCCAACCCGGCAGCCGTCAAACGCTTCTTCGAAACCGGCGGCAAGAGCCTGCTCGATGGCCTCGCCCACCTGGCCAAGGACATGGTCAACAACGGCGGCATGCCGAGCCAGGTCAATATGTCGGTGTTCGAGGTCGGCAAGAGCCTGGCCACCAGCGAAGGCGCCGTGGTGTTTCGCAACGACGTGCTGGAGCTGATCCAGTACAAGCCGGTGACCGAGCAGGTACACGAGCGCCCGCTGCTGGTGGTGCCACCGCAAATCAACAAGTTCTATGTCTTCGACCTGTCGCCGGAGAAGAGCGTCGCCCGCTTCTGCGTGCGCAACAACCTGCAGACTTTCGTGGTCAGCTGGCGCAACCCGACCAAGGCGCAGCGCGAGTGGGGCCTGTCGACCTATATCGAGGCGCTCAAAGAAGCCATCGACGCGGTCTGCGCGATCACCGGCAGCAGCGACATCAACATGCTCGGCGCCTGCTCCGGAGGCATGACCACCGCCTCGTTGCTGGGCCATTATGCCGCCCTCGGGGAAGCCAAGGTACATGCCCTGACCCTGCTGGTCAGCGTCCTGGACAACCGCCTGGAAACCGAAGTGGCGCTGTTTGCCGACGAAAAAAGCCTGGAAGCCGCCAAGCGCCGCTCCTACCAGGCCGGCGTGCTGGAAGGTGCCGACCTGGCCAAGGTGTTCGCCTGGATGCGCCCCAACGATCTGATCTGGAACTACTGGGTGAACAACTACCTGCTCGGCAACGAGCCGCCGGTGTTCGACATCCTGCACTGGAACAACGACACCACACGCCTGCCGGCGGCCCTGCATGGCGAGTTTATCGACATGTTCAAGAACAACCCGCTGGTTCGCGCCGGCGCCCTGGAGGTGTGCGGCACGCCGGTGGACCTCAAGCAGGTCACTTGCGATTTGTTCTGTGTGGCGGGCACCACTGACCACATCACGCCCTGGGAAGCCTGCTACAAGTCAGCCCACCTGTTTGGCGGCAAATGCGAGTTCGTGCTGTCCAACAGCGGCCACATCCAGAGCATCCTCAACCCGCCGGGCAACCCCAAAGGTCGCTACATGACCAACAGCGAGCTGCCGGTCGACCCCAAGGCCTGGCTGGCCAACTGCACCAAACACCCCGACTCCTGGTGGCTGCACTGGCAACAATGGCAAGCCGAACGCGCCGGCAAACTGAAGAAAACCCCCAGCGCCCTGGGCAGCAAGGCGTTCCCGCCTCGCGAAGCCGCGCCGGGCACCTATGTACACGAGCGTTAATCACGCCGCAGCAATACCCGACGCCGATCATTAAAGGCGTCAACAACCCCGGCATTGAGCGCTGCGGGGGCAGCAGTAACGTGTGGTCGCCAGGCGGCCACGCGTCACGCTGGGAAGACTCGGGATGGTTACTCCCAGCCGGACAATTTATAGGGCTGCGCATATGCCGTTACCATTTGTTTTTCGCACCATCGACCTGGACGGCAACACCATCCGCACCGCCGTGCGCCCAGGCAAACCGCACCTGACTCCGCTGCTGGTGTTCAACGGCATCGGCGCCAACCTGGAGCTGGTGTTCCCGTTCGTCAACGCCCTGGACCCGGATCTGGAGGTCATCGCCTTCGACGTGCCCGGTGTCGGCGGCTCATCCACCCCCAGCGCACCGTACCGCTTCCCTGGCCTGGCCAAACTGGCGGCGCGCATGCTCGACTACCTGAACTACGGCCAGGTCAGCGTGATCGGCGTGTCCTGGGGCGGCGCCCTGGCGCAACAGTTCGCCCACGACTACCCGGAGCGCTGCAAAAAGCTGATTCTGGCGGCCACCGCGGCCGGCGCAGTGATGATTCCCGGCAAGCCCAAGGTGCTCTGGCGCATGGCCAGCCCGCGGCGCTATATCCAGCCCTCCTACGGCGCCCATATCGCCCCGGACATCTACGGCGGAGCCTTTCGCCGGGACAAGAACCTGGCCCTGTCGTTCGCCAGCAAGGTGCGCTCCTCGGGCAAGCTGGGCTACTACTGGCAACTGTTCGCCGGGCTCGGCTGGACCAGCATTCACTGGCTGCACAAGATCAAGCAACCGACCCTGGTGCTGGCCGGCGACGACGATCCGCTGATCCCGCTGATCAACATGCGCATGCTCGCCTGGCGAATTCCCAACTCGCAGTTGCACGTGCTCGACGACGGCCACCTGTTCCTGATTACCCGCGCGGAAACCGTGGCGCCGATCATCATGAAGTTCCTCCAGGAAGAGCGCCAGCGCGCCGTCATGCACCCGCAACCGACGCCCATCCGCAGTCATTGAACGCCCAACCAAAGCGCAGTGGAGAAACACTTGACCCCTTCGGGGGCGAGGTGTAACACAGGCAATCTCGTGTGCGCCGAGGATTACTTCGCGCACCGGTTGGTACAAGCCTCGCTGTTTGGCTTGGGACGGTTTGACGACGGAGTGTTGCCCCCATGCAGGAAAAACCAGCAGCCCATAACCCGCTCAATATCCACAACGCCATCCTCGGCGTACGCGGCAAAGACCTTTATTCAACCCTGCGCAGCCTGGCCTTCCAGGGCCTGCGCCAGCCGCTGCACAGCGCGCGCCATGGCCTGGCGCTGGGCGGCCAACTGGGCCGGGTGCTGCTCGGTGACACCCTGCACCCCATCGACCCCAATGACCTGCGCTTCAGTGATCCGACCTGGCGTCTCAACCCGTTTTACCGACGCAGCCTGCAGGCCTATCTAGCCTGGCAACACCAATTGCAGCAGTGGGTCGAGCACAGCAATCTGCCGGAAGATGACCGTGCTCGGGCACGCTTTATTCTGGCCATGCTCACCGATGCCATCGCCCCCTCCAACAGCCCGCTCAATCCACTGGCGCTCAAGGAGCTGTTCAACAGCGGCGGCAACAGCCTGATCAAGGGCCTGCGCCAGTTGCTCGACGACGTCGTCAACAATGGCGGCATGCCGCGCCAGGTCAATCAGCGGGCCTTCGAAGTGGGCCATAACCTGGCCACCAGCGCCGGCGCCGTGGTGTTTCGCAACGAACTGCTGGAGCTGATCCAGTATCAGTCGATGAGCGAAAAGCAGTACGAGCGGCCGCTATTGATCGTCCCGCCGCAGATCAACAAGTTCTATATCTTCGACCTCAGCGCCGACAAAAGCTTCGTCCAGTACGCCCTGAAAAACGGCCTGCAGGTGTTTATCGTCAGTTGGCGCAACCCCGATGCACGGCACCGCGAATGGGGCCTGTCGAGCTATGTCGAAGCCCTCGAGCAGGCCATGGATGCGTGCCGGGAAATCACCGGCAGTCGCGCGGTCAACCTGCTCGGCGCCTGCGCCGGCGGCCTCACCAGCGCCGCCCTGCAAGGCCATCTGCAGGCCAAACGGCAATTGCGCAAGGTCAGCAGCGCCACCTACCTGGTCAGCCTGCTGGACAGCCAGGTCGACAGCACGCCGATGCTGTTTGCCGATGAGAAAACCCTCGAGGCGGCCAAGCGCCGCTCCTACCAGCAGGGCGTGCTCGACGGCCGCGACATGGCCA